>JAYUFI010000284.1:0-16551 GCA_043738805.1 Planctomycetaceae bacterium
GGAATCAATCTGGCCAAAGTAACACTGCTCATCGCCACGACAAAGCTCACGCCGTAGGCACCGAAGACGTCGGACAACTGAATCAGTTCAACCCAGCGATACTGGGTATGACCGAGTAAGTACCACGCAAATCCGGTCATCAAGTGCGAGCGAGCGAACTCCAACCCGACCCACACCAACGGCACGGCAACGGAAGTCGGCACTCCGAAGCGATGCACGGCGACTCGCGAGAGTCCCACGAACATCGGAAAGTACACCGACAAGTACGCGGTCAGCGCGCCCCACGCGCCGTACATCGCGATGTCGCCCAATCGCATCCACTGCAATACCGGAGCCCAAAACGCAACGCCGCCGATCAATGTCGTCAACCACCACAAACGCGGTGCTCGTTCCAAGCGAACCAACAGACACAACGGCGTGATCGCCACCCAGGCGAGCGGCGACCAATTGAGCGGCGTGAAGCTCGCCCACAACAACACAGCGGAAATCAGGCTCAACACAATGCCGCCGTAAGCGGGTGCGGGCAGCGATCGCGCGGCGGCGATGATCTGTTTCACCGTCGGTTCGTTGGACCGAGCAGGTCGGTTTCCTGACGGCGATGCAATCCCGTTCGACACAATTTTCGTTTCCGTCGTCACGCAATCTTGAGCACGAATACTGGTTGCCATCGGCATCCTCCTTGAGCCGTAAAACTACGCGGAGAGTGAACTCGAAAACCAAGCGATCGGTCAACAGCGGTCACCTTCAAACGCCGTCGCCCGATACAAGCACGACGCGCCAGCGAGTGGTATTCGCTGCAGGCCACTCGCTGGCGCGTCGTGCTTCTTGAAGATGTCTCTTTACGCTTTGTCGCCAGTCTTCGATACTCGCGGACTCATTTTGGAGCGGAGTAAAGCATGGAGTTGCGTCAGATTGTCGCGTATCACGGGCCGAATCGTTGGGCGGGTGTCCCCACGTTGGAAGTCCACGTTGATTTGGAATCGCTGGCTGCGTGGCGATCCGATACCGCACCGGTTGTTGTCGAGCGGTTGCTCAGTTGGTTGCCGGCGCTCGGCGAGACTTCATTAACTCAGAGCGCGGGACACGATGTTGCGTCGAGCGAATCGTTTCGCACGTTGGCGGAACGTGGTCTGTCGCTCGCGAGTCTGCTGGAGCGAGTTGTCTGCGTGCTCGAAGCGGCTGCCGGAACGCCGCCGCGATTCAGTCGTTCTTCTGCGATCGCGTCCGAGGCAACGTTTTGTTTGGCGTTTGAGTTTGAAGAAGAAGACCTCGGCCGAGCCTGTTTGGAAACGGCTCGGCAATGTTTGATCGCTGCGTTGGATGACACGCCGTTTGATGCGGCTGCGGAGATTCGCAAGCTGGTCGATCTCGCAGATGACGTGCGGTTGGGACCGAGCACTCGCGCGATTCTGACCGCGGCGAAATCGCGCGGTGTGCCGCTGCGAAGACTGACCTCCGGGAGTTTGGTGCAGCTCGGTGAAGGGGCTCGACAACATCGCATTTGGACGGCGGAGACCGATCAGACGAGTTCGATCGGTGAGGACATCGCTCAAGACAAAGAGTTGACGAAGAAGTTACTGCGAGCAGTCGGAGTTCCGGTTCCACAAGGCCGAGTCGCTGAGACCGCTGACGAAGCATGGGCTGCCGCGCAAACGATCGGATTTCCGGTCGTCATCAAACCGCGCGACGCGAATCATGGTCGCGGCATTTCGTTCGAGCTGACGACGCGCGAGCAAATGGTCGAGGCGTTTGAACTCGCTCTGCGCGAAAACAAAGAAGGGACAAGCGGCGTGATCGTTGAGCAATTTGCTCGCGGACTCGCGCATCGGTTGCTGGTTGTCGGCGATCGTCTTGTCGCTGCCGCGCGCGGGCAGATGGATGTTGTTATCGGCAACGGACGAAGCACGATTACCGAATTGGTCGAGGAAGAGAATCGCGATCCGCGGCGCGGTGAGAATTACACCGATCCGTTGGGGCTGATCGGACTCGCCGATGTCGCGATCTTGGAATTGAAACGGCAGGGTCTGACCGTGGACTCGATTCCGGCCGCAGGTCAAGAAGTCCTGCTGCGGCTCAATGGTGATATGACTACGGACGAAACTTGCGATGTTCATCCAGCCGTTGCCGAGCGTGCAGTGCTCGCCGCACAAACCGTGGGACTCAACATTGCCGGCATGGATGTGATCGCCGCCGACATCGGGCAACCGCTCGAAGGTCAAGGAGGCGTGATCATCGAGGTCAATGCGGGCCCCGGTTTGGCGATGCACGTCGCGCCGCTGTATGGCAAGCCGCAGCCGGTCGGTGATGCGATTGTCGAATTGATGTTTCCCGGCGGCGAAGATGGACGCATTCCAATCATCGGCATCGCGGGATCAACCGAAGCGGCGAGCATCGCGCAGCTCATCGCCGCGTTGTTGCGCAAGCTCGGTCGTCGCATCGGCATGACGGTCGGATCGGAAGTCTTCGTCGATGGTCAGCGGCCTTATTCATTGCCCGTGTCTGACCGAGACAGAATTCGTTCGCTGCTGCTGCACCCGCGCGTGGAAGTGGCGATCTTTGAATGTCATGCCGCTGAAGCACTCGCGAACGGATTGGGGTGTGATCGAACGGATGTTTCGGTGCTGGCAGGATTGCAGACGATCGACTCCGTCTTACCGACGGAGATTTCTCTCGAGACTCGTCTCTCTGTCGCGGATGTGTTGCCGCTGATTCACGCGGTTCCGCCGGAAGGTTCCGTGGTTGCTCCGGCGAATGCGGCGGATGTTGATCGTCTGGTTGCGGTGTGTCGCGGAAACGTGGTGCTCTATTCGCTTGAAGGCGAGACACCGCAATTACGCGAGCATCAATCACGCGGTGGTCGAGTGGCGTTTTGTCTGCACGATAACCTCGTGCTGGGAACCGGACCGAATGCGTTCTTTCTGCCGCTCAAAGGTTCAGACACGCTCGCGAGTCTGCCGCGCCAACATCTGCTTCCCGCCGTCGCCGCCGCATGGTCAGCGGGCGTTCCCGTGGAATTGCTCCGCGATATTCTGGGACGTACCGGCCTGTAGGACAGCTTTCCAAACCGGCCTCGCGAGCAAGTGCCGTTGATGGTTCTCGCTACGGTCCATGGCAGCGCGGCCCAAATTTCAGCCGCGCAACAATCGTCTTACCGAGAACACGCTGCCTGAAGAAAAGCAATCGCTCAAGGCGTTTTCAACTCGACGTTCTGCACGCCCTCAAGTCGCATGAGTTCTTTGAGCAACGTCAGCGGCGCATCGGACTGCGTGAGTTTCACCGCGTAGTGCAAATCAAGCGCGATCCCTTGCCGAGCAGTCGTCGCAGCGGTGAGCCGGTACGACGTTAGGTATCGACGAAAGACTTCGGTCAGCAGCGGATCAGGATCGAAGCCGCTGCCGATGCGGACTTCAAGCAGCGCTTCGGGAGACGCAGGCCGCAAGCCGCGTCCGACAGCGTTCATCGTCAACGCGACCACAGCAACAATCGGCACGCCGACAACGCAAACATCGAGATACCCCGCTCCGATCGCCATGCCGACGACCACTGCGAAGATCACGAACGACGTGTCACGAGTGTCATCCACTACCGTGCGGAAGCGAACGATCGACAATGCTCCGACAAGTCCGAAGGCGCGAGCAACATTGTCGCCAATGACCAGCGTCGTCATCGCGACCAAGATCGACAACAGCACCAACGTCATCAGAAAGGGAAAGACTTCCCCCGCCGCACGGCGTTGCGATCCGAGATAAACAGCGGCCACCAGCAATCCCAACAGTGCGGAGACCGCCAGTCGCAGGCCGATCACTCCCATTGTGATGTCGGCTCCCGCTGTCGCCGCGTTGTTGATCCACTCAAGCATGTCGTATCGCTCCTTCGAGACTGCTGTCTTTACGGATTCAAAATCGCCTGCATCAACCGACGGTACTTGGAAACACTCGCCGGTTGAAGCTGCATCTCTTCAATGATTTGCTGGAACAACACGGGAAGCGTCTCTCGAAACTTGAATTCGCAGATCACCTCGCCAGTGAGAATCGTCGCTCCATCCGACACCGGCAACACTGACCAATCGCTCGCACGCACTCCTCGAATCCGTCGATCAAACGTCAATCGCATCGGCCCGGTCGTTCCCAACTTCATGAACGCTGCACGCTCATAGGTGATGCAGCAACTCGGCAGCAACTCATGCTGGATCACCTTTTGACAGAACCATTCTTCCGACTGCCCCGCACGCTGTTGCTGTGCGGCCACGAGTGCAAGTTCGGCTTCGAGTACAGACGTCCGACGCTTCCGCACTCGATCACCGCGTCGCCGTTTTCGTTCCAGATACACAATCACTTCCTGACCGTAACGCCGCAGACGATATTTCCTCCCGCGAAATTTTTGCGCTTGATGGAACAAATCCAACGCCGCCGTATCGAGATACAGCGTTGTCGTCTGATACGAATCACCTTGCTCAGAATCAGCAAACGCATCAACACTCAAATGCGCGGCAGCCCAGTTTTGCAGTTCTCTGGCCAGCTCTTCTGGCAATAAGAACTTCAGCTCGTAAGCGTGAGCCGTTGTCTGAGACGTCGTCTGCAAAGAGGGAGACAGCAACGCCTCGCGAGGGACAGGCTGAGTGACCTTCGAGCCGATCGTCTGTGCTTCTTCAGACGCGTTCCACTGCATTCCGTATTCATCCCCAAGGGAAACTATCGCTCACGATACCACTGATAACCGCAATCAACCGAACTTTGGCGGATGAATCTCCGCAATTCAACGACCGAGCAAGATTCGGTCGCGTGGCAACGTGTGCTTCGTCATGGTGGCGCTGCCGCCGGAGTTTCCAGAGCAGGCGAAATTCTTTCTGCCGAAAGCTCCACACGGCGTGAGGCTCGAACACATCAGGCGGACACTACGGCAGTTTCAATCAACGTGGCAGATGCGTCTCGCATCCGTACCGACACAAGACACGTCGGCCACGCCAGAGAACCACGACCGCTCACTCAAATCGCCCTTTGTGATGCAGGCGACTTTATTGACGCTGGTGACGCCGCAGAGGGCGATCATCCTTCGCGCAGGGCGACGTGACGCATCTGGATCGAACTGGCTAGTTCGATCCAGAGTTGGCGGAGGGCGTCGCTGGTGTGCAGCAACTCGTAGATATCGATTCGGCCAGGGTAGCCAGTGTCGCGGCAGTCGGTACTTTGAACTTGTCCAAGAACAACATCGTAGACCGGTTTTCCAAACCGGTCGAAGTGAAGCCCCGGTTTGGAAAACCGGGCTACGAAAACACGGAGTTGTTTTTGGACAAGTACTTTGCGGACTCGGCGGCGTACAACACCGAGCCTGATCTCGTTCGTCTCGGTAAACTCGACGCTCTCAAGAAGCTCTGCCCGTATGGGCGAAAGCTCTTCAACACAGACTTTGACGCTTTGGATCCCACGCGATGCCCCGTTTCTTCTTTGTTCTGTCATTCGCCTTGTTCGTTTCCGCCACTTCCGCGGCTTTCGCGCAGTTGCCGGAAGCCTTCTTTAAGCAGCATTGCTACGAGTGCCACGACGCAGACTCGAAGCAAGGCGGTCTTGATCTGACGTCGTTCAAAGTGGAACTGTCCAATGCCGACAACTTTGCGACGTGGGTCAAGATCCATGACCGCATCGAGTCCGGTGAAATGCCGCCCAAGCAGCAGGCTCGGCCACCGGTCGCTGACAAAGAGGCTGCGATCAAGTGGCTGAGCACGTCACTCATCAAGGCTGAGCAAGACCAGCTCGGCAGTGAGCCGAGGACGGGAGTCCGTCGGCTCACGCGGGCCGAGTATGAGAACACGATTCGCGACCTGTTCGACATGCCGGGCATCGCGTTGCAGGGGGACTTGCCAGCGGATGGGTCGGCGCACGGCTTCGATAAGAACAGCGACGCGCTTGATATCTCGCACGTCAATCTGGCCAAGTATGTCGAGGCCGCCGACCATGTGTTGAACTTGGCCATCGCCACTCAGCCTCAGCCACCGACGTCGCAGAAGCAACGCATTTCGCTCGCCAGCCAGTACATCGTGCAAGTCATCCTCTTGAACGGCGACGGGGTTCTGCTGAAGGACAAGCGGCCTGATCCGAATTTCCCGCCGGCCGGCGAGCAGGGGCATCTCGATCATGGGGCTCACAACCGCATGCAGTCTTTCAGCAATGAAAGCAGCGTCGGTTTGTTTCGGCATGAGGACGAGTCCTTCAACCCGTACTTCCAAGAATTCGCGACGCTCTACCCCGGCCGTTATCGCATCCGGGCGTCGTTCTGGGGCTTCGGTTGGGACAAGGGAAAGGTTATGCCGGCGCGCGGCACAGAGGCGGCTCGGCTCTCGATCGTGCAACTGACCGAGAACGGCCGCGGCGGCGGGCATCCGAGCTACGTGCTGAGCTACCTAGACGCTCCGCCGGACAACGCGAAGGTGCATGAGTTCGTCACCTGGCTGAATTACAAAGAGACGCTCGGCTTCAACGCGGCCTCGTTAGCGCCGGTCCACAACTACAACCGCAAGGGCCGAGCGATGGCGTTCACCGGCCCCGGCGTCGCCTGCGATTGGCTGGATGTCGAAGGTCCGCTGCATGACGTTTGGCCGCCACGCAGTCATCAAGTGCTCTTCGGGGACTTGCCGCTCGTCGAATTCAAACCGGCCGAGCGACCTGGCATCACTCCTCCGAAACGGAGGCTGGTCAGACAGGAAATCATCGGTTCGATCAATCGAGTCGAACCGGTCACAGGGATCTGGACGGTTCAGGGTGAGCAGCCACTGGCCGATGCCGATCGCTTGCTCGCAAGCTTCTTGCCGAAGGCGTTTCGGCGTCCGGTGGCGAATGACGTGCGACAGGCTTATGTCACTCAGGTGGCTGAGCGACTCAAGGCCGGCGACTGCTTTGAGACGGCGATGCGTTGGGCCTATCAAGCGGCCCTGTGCTCGCCCGATTTTCTGTATCACGTAGGTTGGGACTCTGTCCCGACCAGCGTTTCAGACGCCTCGCGGAGTTCCGGTTCGGCGAAGAATAACGCTGACGGGAAGGGTCGGGACGGAGTCCCAACCTACATCGACGACTACGCCCTCGCATCCCGCTTGTCGTACTTCTTCTGGAACTCCATGCCCGACGATCGACTCACGGAACTCGCGGCAGCGAACAAGCTGCATCAGCCAGACGTTCTCAATGCCGAAGTCGAGCGCCTGCTGAAGGACGCCAAGTCGCAGCGATTCATGGACGACTTCCTCGGCCAATGGCTGAAGCTGCGGCAGATCGCCGCGAACGATCCCGACCGCAAACTCTATCCCGAATTCAATGCGTACTTGCAGGACTCCATGATCGCCGAGACGCGGGCGTACTTCCGCGAACTGCTGGAGCAGAACCTCAATGCGAGTCATCTCATCAAGTCCGATTTCACGATGCTGAACGAGAAGCTCGCGGTGCATTACGGCATTCCCGGTGTGACCGGCTCGCAGACGCGCCGAGTCCCCTTGCCACAGGATTCGCCGCGCGGCGGATTCCTGACTCAAGCGTCGATCTTGAAGATCACGGCTAACGGCACGACGACGTCGCCGGTCCCGCGCGGCGCGTTTGTGATGGACCGCTTATTGGGTGAGCCGCCCGAGTTGCCTCCGGCCAACGTCGCGGCCGTTGAACCCGACGTCCGCGGAGCAACGACGATTCGCGAACAACTCGCCAAGCACCGCGACAACGCCGGGTGTGCATCGTGTCACGCAAAATTCGACCCGCCCGGATTTGCGCTCGAGGCATTCGACGTCATCGGCGGCCAGCGCGGTCGCTATCGGTCGATCGGCGAGGGCGATCCCGCCCCACGAGGCTCGATCGACCCGTTCATCGGCATCAGCTTCAAGCTCGGCCCAGCCGTCGATCCGTCGGGAGTGCTCGCCGACAAGCGACCCTTCCGTGACGTGCATGAGATTCAAACCCTCTTTGCCACGGATTCGCACCGCTTGCTGAAGAATCTTGCTCAGCGACTGACGATCTACGCGACCGGTCGCGACACATCGTTCAGTGATCGAGCCGCGCTGGCTGCCATCGTCGCCAACACTCAAAAGCAAGGCGGGGGCATTCGCACGCTGATCCATGAATTGGTGCAAAGCCCACTCTTCCAAATGAAATGAAGCTGCCTTTGATAGCCGACCTGCTGGCGTTTTGAAATCAATCAGCATGTGCGACCAAGGTCCAAAACCAATGGTCTCCTGAGAGGTCGAGACGTCGTCTGTATCTCAGTACCGCCGCGCAAGCTCCAAACAACGCTGCGCCAACCGCTCGTCCGTCAGTCGCATTTTGAGTCCATCCTAGGACGGATAACCACAGTTACAGAAATGTGTAGAAACCAATCATTACTGCCTGCTCGAACTGGATGAGCACCTCATACGAGCACTGCGAAGTATCGGCTACGTCAACTGGTACTCCGGCATCTGCATCACGAACTGAGCGAGCGAGCGAAGCCGAGTTTCCGAGTCGCCGGTTTGGTTCTTTAAGAATTGCCGCAATTCGGCGATGGCCTCTGGGCCAATGTCGCGAGCGAGCAGTAACTCGACGAGATCGGTCACCTCATTTTCAGTTCGCAGTGCCGCGAACGACACGGTCCCGAGTTGGTTTGACTTGAGGAGCGCGGTGGCGAAGTTCGCTCGTTGAATCAGTGTTGTTGAGCTGATCCACAAGCGGCCACCGTCCCAGCCTTTGACGGTCGGCGGCTCGAAGAGGTCTTGGCCGAGTTCTGCCGACAGCCGAGCAACACTTTGCAGATTCGGATTTCCCTTCAACTGCCGCACTGCTCCGAGTAGCAGTTCGACCGGCGATTTGATGATCGACCGCCGTGCCTCCGGGCTGAAGAACAACCGCGAGGCGAACAGCTCGCGGAGAATCGGCCGCCATTCAAAATTGTGCTGCCGAATGCAAGCGGCCAGCGCGTCGATGTGTTCTTTCGGCGGCAATGGTTCGACAAACTGACGCAGCAGCTTGAACGCCAAGAAGCGGGGACAGGCAGCGTGTTCCAAACAAAGTTCAACGATCTCACCGCCGTCGAACGTGCCGCGCTTGCCGAAGACTTCTTTCTCGGCGGTGTCGTGCTGAATCGTGTTGAACCAGAATTCGCCGTTGCGGACGTGCCAGCCGGTGAAGGCGCGCGCGGCTTCTTGAATGTCGTGCTCGGAATAGTTGCCGACGCCCAGGCTGAAGAGTTCCATCACCTCGCGAGCGAAGTTCTCATTCGGGTGCCGCTTGCGGTTCGAGTTGCTGTCGAGCCACAACAACATCGCCACGTCATTGGCGATGCCATGCAGCGCACGACGGAAGCTGCCCAACGATTCGCGGCGCAGCAAATCGTTTTGAGCGGCCATCAGCGGAACGGAATCGACCTTCGCGTTTGACGTCGCAAAGTGATTGTGCCACAGCAACGTGAGCTTCTCGACGAGCGGATTGGCTGAGGCCACCATCCGATGCAGCCACCACGCCTTCAGGTCCAGAATGTTGCCGCTGTCAAACGCCGCCTGTCGCAACAACACATCGGCCTTCACAAACTCTGCCGCCTCCGGCTGCGGAGTCAGCAACCGATCGAGCGTCTGATCCAGTCCCGCGTTCGTGACCGTGCTAATTTCATCGGCGGTTGCTCCGAACCCCGTCCGCCACAACAAGTGAGTCGCCTCACGCCGCGACCACGCGACGTCGGCCCGCTGCATCAGTTCGCTGTTCTCGTTCGGCATGAAACGGTCTCCCGGTCGAGTTGGTGACGGAAGCAATACCGCGTGGAAAGCGGAATGGTTTCGTCATAGTCGTAGTAGCGCCGGCTCGAATCGTAGAACAGGCGGCTCGCCTGTTTCGTTTCTCCTCGGAGATCACAGGCGAGCCGCCTGTGCTACGGGGCGGCCGACGTCAAATACTTGTCGACGTCGTTGCACACGATCACACCGTAATTCACCGCGCCTAGCCAGCCGGACATGATGATGCCGACCGAGCCGGCGTGGAACAGGCCGCCGATCTGCTGCGGCAGTTCCTTGCTCACCTTGAGCCCCTCGAACTTCGTGCCGAACGAGGCTCCGTTCCAATGTCGCGTGTAATGCTGGAACGTCACCGGCGTCGAGGCTTCGACATGCTCGACTTTTTCATGGATGTCCGGGATGTAGCGTTGCAGGCAGTTGAGCGTCGTCTCACAAAGCTCCTTCTTTTGAGCCTCGTAGTCTTCCTCAGACAGCGAGGCCCAGTCTTTGAAGTTGGCGTTCGTGGACGAAACCACGACGAACCGATCGCTGCCGGGACGTGTCGACGGGTAATAAAACGAAAACGTCCGGCTGCTGACGTGCTTGCTAAGCATCGCCTCGATGTCGAACCCCTGATGCTCGGAGTGAAACAGCAAGTCGCCACAGTAGTCGAAACCGATCCTCGGCTTCAGGGCCATATAGACTTGGCAACTGCTGTTGTTGAGCCGTACCGCTTTCGCTTCCTCGACGAACGCCTTGTCAAAGTTCTCTTCGCCGACGAGTTCGAGCACCGTTGATTTGAGGTTCGCGTTCGAGATCACGGCACGGCAGCCGATCCGCTGACCGTTAACCACGACACCCGTCACTCGGCGGTGTACATCGACTTCAATTTTCTCGACAAGCGTGCGGATGCGGATATCGACGCCGTTCTTCTCCAACTCCGCCCGCATCTGCGTCACGAGCTTGTCGGTTCCTCCCTCGAAGGTGAAGACCCCTTTGCTCATGAAGTTCGAGAAGACGATGCCGTAAGTGATCGCCGGGTCTTCCAGCGTGCTGCCGTTCGCGTAGGTGATCGGCTCCATCAACAGCCGCACGACATCGCTGCGGCCGGGGAAGAATTCCTCGAACAACTCGCGAGTCGTTTTGGCTTGATCGTCGAAGAAGTTCATCCCGCGAGCCGTGTCGAAAAACCGCTGGACTGTTTCGGGTTCGACGCGGAATTTCTCGATCAACAGGCGGGTGAAGTCCTCGCGATTGAAGCTCGTTTCGAGCGAAAACTGCGGGTTTTCGAAGCGAATCCCTTTGAGCTGCACGATGCTGTCGGCGATTTCCTGCGTCCAATACTTGCGGCAGGACTTGATCATGCCGATCGGAAAGCCGTGCAACGAGATATCAAAGATGTGGCCGCCCGCTCGCTTGAACCACGTCGCCATACCGCCAAGCTGATAGTGATGCTCTAACAAAAGCACGGAATAACCGGCTCGCGCGAGGATATTGGCCGACGTCAAACCGGCTAATCCGCTGCCGATGACGACGACGTCGTACTCGCTTTTCGCACCTTTCAGAAAATCTTTCGCCATCTCAATCCGCTCGCGATGCCAACACTCTCAAACCACAGTAACCCGAAGCGTCAGCGAGGGCGAACCGGGACGACGCCCTCGCTGACGCTTCGGGTTACATTCCGGCCATGAACAATCCCGATTCAGGGGCGACAGTGTAGGGCTGCGTTTGTGGCTTTACCAACGAAGAAGCCCAGCATCGTGAGATGCTGGGCTCGTTGAGTTATTTTGTCCGAAGTCCCGGATTTACCGCATGACCGAGCACCAATAAGGTCGCCCGTCGAGGATCATGTAGCCAAAGCCGACTTCAGTTCCGCTGAGCATGTTGGAGTGGTGCGCGGGCGACCAAATCCAGCCATTGATGGCGTCTTGCGGGGTGGAAACTCCCCAGAAAATGTTTTCCATGTACGGCAGCCCGCTGTGTTGGAACCAGCCGGTCTCCGCCATCCAGACCGCATGCTTCTGAGCGGCCAAACACATCTCAGGATTCAATGTCGAGGGGGCCAGTCCGTTCCGTGCCCGCTCTTGGTTGTGCAATTCCAAAAGTTTTTGGATCGTTGGGTGTTCGACCAACCAATCCAGGTTTTTAGAATGCTTCTCGATCCGATTCATCATCTCGGCAGAAGGAGCTGGTGCTGCCACAATCGAGCACACAGCCAGGGTCAAACCCAGAGCCAACGACTTCCGATTCAAACTCATCGCCATACCTCCCTAGAAACCAGACAATCTACGCAGACCTTAACGATTAACCCACTCCTGCAAGTGGGGCGATCTTTGCGGAGGCTGAGGTTGAGTTCAAGCGTCCGGGCGATTTTCAGCAAGGCTCTCATGCACCTGTCCATTGTGATCCCGACGCTGAACGAGGCCGCTCGAATTGATCGAAGCATCCAATGTGCCTTTGACTTACGTCCGATCGAAGTCATCGTTGTCGATGGCCAAAGTGAGGACGGAACCGCCGACCTTGCGAGGTCCGCCGGAGCGGTCGTCGTGACCTCGCAGCGCGGACGAGGGCATCAACTCAATGCCGGGGTTCGGGCGGCAAGCGGCAACGTCTTGCTGTTTTTGCACGCGGATTGTTGGCTCGAACCGGCTGCCGGAAGCCAGATCGAGACGGCTTTGTCCGACAGCCAAGTTGTGGGCGGAGCCTTCCGGCAGCAGATCGAGCACGACCGTCCGATCTTTCGTTGGCTCGAATGGGGCAACGCCGCACGAGTCCGCTGGCGGCAGATTCCTTACGGCGATCAGGGAATTTTTCTGCGGCGAGGGACGTTCGAGGCATTGGGCGGATTCGCTGAAGTTCGGCTGATGGAGGACGTGCTGCTGATGCAAAAACTTCGTCGGCAACGGGAGCGGGGCCGGATCAAACTTTTGCCGGGTCCGCTGCATGTCGATCCTCGCCGCTGGTTGGCAAAGGGAGTCGTTCAGCAGACGCTCAAAAATTGGACTCTGCTGGCCGGATTAAAACTGGGAATGTCCCCGGATCGACTCGCGCAATTTTACGAGTGAGTGCTTTCCTCGATTCGAGGTCAGCTCGGTTTCCAGCACTCAACGTTTCCGCATAGCATCAGGTCGTGCGTCGCAGGATTTGGTCATTTGGTTTGAGGTAATTGCAGATGAGCTCGTCGAAACCGGTCAGTCATGAAACGCTGTTGGAACAATTGCGTTGGCGATATGCGGTCAAGAAGTTTGACACGACACGGAAAATTTCGGCGGATGATTGGGACACGCTGGAGCAGGCGTTGGTTTTGACTCCGTCATCGTATGGCTTGCAGCCGTGGAAATTCGTGGTGATCACACATCAGAAGACGAAGGAAGAATTGATTCCGATGTCTTGGAATCAGCGTCAAGTGGCCGACGCCTCACACGTCGTCGTGTTTGCAGTTCGGAAGCCGCTGACGGAGTCTGACATTGATCGCTACATCGCCGTGACTGCGGAGATTCGCGGCGTTTCGATCGAGTCATTATCGGGCTTCAAAAAGATGATGATGGGCTCGCTCGTTCCGCCGCCACCGGGCTTTGACATCAATCATTGGGCCGCGTTGCAGGCTTACATTGCACTCGGGAATTTCATGACTTCGGCGGCGATGCTCGGCATCGACACGTGTCCGATGGAAGGGATCATCCCGGCCAAATACGACGAATTGCTGGGATTGCCTCAAGAAGGATTTGGAACTGTTGTCGTTTGCGTGGTCGGCTATCGAGCGACGGACGACAAGTACGCAACGTTGCCGAAGGTCCGGTTTCCGGCGGCGGATGTCATCAGACATATTCCGTAGTCAGCACAATCGGCCTGCGAAACTTTGCCGCGAAGTCCGGCCAGCCAAGCTCTGAGCCTTAAGCTCGTTGCGGCATGTGTCACGAGCGAGAGTTCCGGTGAATCCGCAGTTGCCGAAACTCCGATTCTTCCACGAGCAGATTCCGCTCAGACATCGTCTTGGCTTGGCGGAGACTTGCCGCGCTGTGTGTCTCACGGTTCACGGTATTGCCAGGGAGAATTTTGTGATGAGTTCAGTGACGCTCCCCGTGAATGAAGACTGTGCCCGTCTCGACGCAACTGCGCCAACGATTGCCCAAGCAGAGTCGCGGGCTCTTTCAGCGATTTCATTGGTGCGACTGCTACCGCTTGTGGCGATGGCTTTCTTTGCAGGACTGGGGGTCGTGCTGTGGCTGGGGCACGCGGGTGAAGTGAGCCTGAACGGTTTTCTTAAAGCCGAACAGTCAGTCGTCTATGCCCCGCGAGCCGGTCGAGTTGAGCGAGTGGCTGCGAAAATCGGAGACTCGGTGAAGCCGCATCAAATGTTGTTGGTGCTCGTTGATGATTCACTGGACCGTGAGATCGCGGCTCGATCGCGAGAAGTCGCCTCGCTGGAAGCCTCACTGGAACAATGCCGAGCGAAGGCTGATGTGCAGATCACGTTGGAACTCAAATCTCTCGACGAAAAGTTGCATCGAACTCGGCTCGAATCGGCAGAGTTCTTGCGAGAACATTACTCCGCGACCTTCCAACACATCACCTGGCGCAACTTTGCGAAAGAGGCAAGCACAGGCCGCATGTTGGCGATCGCTCCGACCGCCATGAGCGAGCCCGATCGAGTTTTCGGAGCGTTGGTCAGCGATCCAATCGTGACTCCTGAAGTCGTCCGAGCACAGGCAGTGATCCGACAAGAGGACGCTCGCAACTCATCGGAAGTGAAGAAAGCTTCGGCGGACATCTGCGATCAACACATTCAAGAATTGAAGAAGTTGCGGGAAAACTTGCCGGAGAAAATTCGCAAAGCGGCAGGTGTTGGCGTGGCTGAAGCCAAGCTCGCACAAACCACTGATCAACTCCGCTCTCTCAATCAACAAAAGAGTGAGATGACAGTCACAGCACCAGGACATGGACTTGTTGGTTCGTATGTGAAACAACCTGCCGATCCGGTCTCGGCCGGTGAAGCGTTGGTAATGATCCTGGACCGCGACCGACCGTTTGTGGAAGTCGATGTGCCGTCCCGTGAAGTCAAACGGATCAAAATTGGGCAGACTGTTCGTTTAGAGTTTGCTGGTGAAGAGCGAACCGGTCGCGTGGAAGCGATTGCTCCGCAAGCACATCGTCGTGATCAAACAGCCGATTCATGGATCACGGTTCGCGTTCGCCCCGCCAGCAAGCTGTGGCCAGAAGTACCGATCGGATCGGCGGTCTCGGTGCGGTTGAAGTAGTTGGTCCGTCAAATCCCGGCTATTTCGCCCCCTTGTCCAAGTAACGGATCCGCTTCTGCACATCGACGTTGACGCTCTGGTACTGCGTGATGAGATTGCCGGGATTGAAGAGCTTCGCTCGGATAACCTCGGTGTCATCTTGTCCGATTGCGTGAGTGAAGATCGACCGCAAGTATTCGATACCGAGCCTTGACGGCTGAAATTTGAACTCGTCGTAGAACGAACGATGTACGAGCCGAGGGTGAATCATCCCCCACTGGTCTTTGAGTTTGTTTGCGGCGAGCGAGTCCAAGAAAAATCCTTTGGCATCGGACCACTGCAATGTCGCAATGGAATCGTTCTGCTCGGCCATGAGCAGCTCAAATGCCTTGCCGCCCAATTGGCTGGCATAGAACCGGTCAAATTGAATGGGCCGACCACCTCGCTGCGTGTGTCCGACCTTACGAGTGAAGATCGCGGACTTCGCCGATTCATGGCGGCGATTCTTCTGAAAATAAGCGTCACCGAGTCGCTTGATGAGAATGCTCTCCAACGCTTCCGCAGCTCCGTTGAAGAGCACGTTGCCTGCCGGATCTTTGCTATGGCTATCGACGGCTCCCAGTGGCTGGCCGGATTCATCCATCACGCCTTCGCCAATCACCACGACGGCGTGCTTCTGCATGTCATAAATCTCGCGGATTTTTTGTTCGACGCGGTCGATATTGAGCGGCACTTCAGGAATTAGCACAAGATCAGGCTGACCGTAGGCGGAACCAAGCGCGATGTAGCCGGACTCTCGTCCCATGACCTCAATGATCGCGATACGTCGATGACTTTCCGCCGTTGTGCGGATGCGTTCGACTGCCTGAGCGACGACATACACTGCCGTGGCATATCCCGGCGTGGCATAGTTGATGATCTCTTGGAGTTCGATCTCATCGCGGCCAACTGTGCGGCGATACTCTGGTTTGCCGGACTCATTGATGCTGTTGCGAGTCCATTCGTTCGGCTCGCTGATGTAGTTGAGGCCCAAATCATTGTCGATCGTCTTCGGAGCGAGCGTGCAAGGAAAGAACTCGGAGACCGGCTGCATGCCGCTGATCGTGCCGTCGCCGCCGATGCAGATGAGGCCCTCGATACCCAATCGTTTCAGCCGTTCCGTGACAGTCTTGAGTTCATCCGGTTTGTTCGGATCAATGTAGGTTCTCGACGAGCCGATGATTGATCCGCCTAAGCAGGGGTCTAATTCCGGGATCGTTTGATACAGCGGGTTCAACAGCACGTGCGGAACGGCCGGATTCAACAGACCATCGAAGCCTTTGATGAGTCCGAAAACTTCGACTTCGCTTCGATTGGCTTGTTCGACCGCTCCGAAGAGTGTCGCGTTGAGCGCTGGCGTGTCTCCGCCTGCGGTGAGGATTCCGACTCGGTTCATCGACTTTCGCATGAGACTGCCCTGACCTTCCTAATTTTGAGACCTTGATTCTGAAAGGCAATTTGAGAAAACCGGCGCAGTCACCCAACGCTTCATGAAAGCGAAGACTCCAGAACATCACGCGGCAAATCAAGCCCATATCCAATTTGTAGAATCGCATTGAAGCCTGA
>JAYUFI010000285.1:0-6182 GCA_043738805.1 Planctomycetaceae bacterium
CGTTTCGCTGGGGGCTCGCGTTGCTCGACCCCAGCCACCCAACCCGAAATTCAAGAAGTGACGAAACACTCGGGTTAGCCGAGCGAGATCGCATGTCAGAACCCGTCTTGTCCTGTTTTCGGAGCAGCCGTAGCATCCGCCACTTTTTTCTAGGGGGTTGGGGCGAGGCATGGCCCGAGGGCGCACGTGGCTAATCTTGGTGTTGATGTTGGCGTTGATCTTGCGGCTGATCGCGGCGTTTGCCGTGCAGCAGCGAGTTGGGGACGGGCAACTCTGTCTCATCGCAGGCGACGCCGAAGGGTATTGGCAGCTTGCTCAGAACATCGTGGCAGTCAGCGACTTTTCGTTGTACGAGCCGCCGCGACGCATTCATCGGATGCCCGGCTTCCCGGTTGTGCTCTCGCTGTCGCTGATGTTGTTCGGCAAGAGTGCATTCGCCGCGAGATGCTTGTTGGCGATCGTTGGGACGGCGGCTTGCGGAGCGGTCTATCTGTTGGGACGGCGGCTGTTCGACGAGAAGATCGGTTTGCTGGCGTGTGCGTTCACCGTGATCTCGCCGGTGATGATCGGGTTCAGCGCGTTGTTGCTCAGCGAGACGCTGTTTGCGCTGACGTTGACGTTGAGCGTTTGGTGTGCAGCGAACTGGTTGAGCGAAGCCGAGACAACAGCAGAAGCGAAGCGACGTCCGCTGAGTTGGGCGTTGGCGACAGGCTTCAGTGTCGCGATCGCGACCTATGTGCGACCAAGTTGGCTTTTGGCTGGACCGGGACTGGCGTTGTTGGCGGTCATCGTCTCGAAGCAGCGAACACGACGATCGCTCGAAGCGGCGGTGATGTTGCTGGCGTTGTACGGCACGTTGTTGCCGTGGGCCGTGCGGAACCATGCGGTTTGTGGGCATTGGGTTTTCACAACGCTGTGGTCGGGAGCGAGCCTGTACGACGGACTCAGCCCCGAGGCAAACGGCGACAGCAACATGGAGTTCTTCGATCGCGACAAGCTGATGGAAACGCAATCGGAATGGGACGTCGATCAACACTACAACCACGCGGCGTGGCAATTCGCGAAAGAGAATCCCGGTCGCGCGATCGAGCTGACATTGATCAAGCTGTGGCGGTATTGGAAGCCGTGGCCGAATGCGGCTCAGTTTGGTGGCGTTGGTCCTGCTGTGATGGTGGCTGCGTTCTTTTTGCCGATGATGGTTTTCGCCGCGCGAGGATTTTGGATCGCTCGGCATCGCCCGTGGGTTTGGATGCTGACGTTGGGGCCGATCCTTTACTTTGCGGCGATTCATTCGCTGTTCGTCGGCTCGCTGCGGTATCGGCTGCCGGCGGAGTATCCGTTGTGCGTGCTGGCAGCAGCGGGATGTTCCAAATTGTTAGCACGACGCATAAGCGAGTGATCTTGGAGCAAATCACTCGCTTATGCGTCGTGTCGATCGGAATCACTCGCTGGCGCGTCGTGCTTGGTTGTCGTGTTGGAGTGACATGAAATTTCTCGTCAAAACACTGCTGTGGATGGTGTTACTGGTGGCGGTGATGGCCGGCATCGGGCGAGAGTACGTGTTGAAATTTTGGGGCGGGCGAGACGCTTTGATTAAGCAAGCAGTCGCGAAACGGCTGCACGAACTTTTGCCGGACGCGACGATTGAATTCGACGATTTGAATTACGACTTCGGTCATGAGATCTCTGTGACGGGCTTCTCGCTCAAGCCGGTGGGAGAGGACGTTCCGATTGTGCGGCTGCCGGAGTCGATCGTGCATCTCAATCGCGATGCGTTGATTGATCGGCAACAGTTGGATGTTTTGAAAGTCACGTTGCGCAAGCCGCAACTCGAAGTCGTGCGAGATCGCAACGGACACTGGAACTGGCAATCACTGTTGCCTCCGCCGGAGACCGGGAAGGGGGCGTTGCCGGAAATCGTGATCGAGGACGGCACGATTACGGTGCGGGTCGAGCAAGCGCTCGGCATTCCGGCGGGCGTGCTGGTGCTGGAACACGTCGATGTCAGCTTGGTTCCTTCGGGCAAGCGGCAGTTCTTGATTTCGGCACAATCGCGGTGTGAGCAAACGGGCGGCATCAAAGTGACCGGGCGTTGGCACATCGACCAACAGACAGGTCAGATCGACGGTGAGTTCACTGAGATTCATGCCGGACAAGAACTCGTTGGCGTCGCGGCGAGTTTCGCTCCGGAAGTGCGGCTGAAGCTCGAAGAGGCTGAAGCCAAGTTGTGGGAACTACTGTCGAAACCAATCGATCCACAAAACCCGTCGCCGTATTCGTTGTCACCGACGACGACCAATGGAGCGAATGCTTCGAGCAATGTTTCGGGCAACAACGTCGGTCAAACGGTTCAGTCGGCCGGCGGCAATCGACCGATGGGAAACAATGGCCCGCTTGGCTCAGTCGATTCCATTTTGGGTTTGAAAGCGACGTGCAATCTGCGGTTTCGAGTCTTGCGACCAGAGCCAAAGCAGACGCCGGTGTTTCGAGTTTTGATGCACATTGTTGATGGTCAGATCACGAATCCGATCTTGCCCTTTCCGTTGGAAAACCTGCGTGGGGAGTTGTACGTCGACAACGACAACATCGAAGTTCGCAAGCTGTCGGCAGAGAACGGTGCGACGAAAGTTGCGATTGATGGCAAGCTGTCGGGACGAGAAGCGGGGTATCCCGGCAAGTTTGAAATCGGGCTGTCCAATCTCATCTGCGACGCTCGCTTGCGCAGTCGTTTGGCGGCCGGATTCGGACGTTTGTATGACGACCATCATCCACGCGGCGATGTTGATATGCACTGCTTCGTGGTGCATGACGCCGACGGCAAATGGCGGCCCGAAGGATTGTTGGCGACGGCAAAAGATTGCTCGATCATTCATGAAGCGTTCCCGTATCCCGTCGAGCACGCGAACGGCACGGTGAAACAAGAAGGTCGCAACTTGATCATCGAAGCGAGCGGTCTCGCCAGCGGGCGACCGATTACTCTGAGCGGCGTTGTTGAGCAGCCGGGGCCGAACGCGAATCTGACGCTCGATATCAACGTCACTGATCTCCCTTTTGATGAGACGTTTCTCCGCGCGTTGAAGCCGGATCTGCAAACCACGTTTCGACGAATGAACCTGACCGGCACGATGAGCGGACTTGTTCGTCTGACAAAAGCCCCAAAGCAGCCGCTCGTGCCGACAATTGACGCGACGTTGCGCAACGGTTCGCTCGCCTGGGACTCGTTCCCGTATCGCGTTGAAGGATTGAGCGGTCGGCTCACCGCGCTCGGCACGGCGTTGTGGAAATTTACGGACCTGAAGGGGAGGCACGGCACCGCGCAGCTTTCGGCCAACGGCTCCTTCACGAAGGGACAAGGCCCCGGTCAGTTGAAACTGCAAATCAACACCGAACAAGCGCCGCTCGACGAATCGCTGTTTCGCTCGCTCCCCGTGCGGCTCAAACAATTATGGCGCGAGTTCTCGCCCAGCGGTACGATCGACGTGACGACCGATATTGCTTTCATTACGGGCAGACCGGTTGACATTCGCCTGCCGCGACTCGAGCTGACGAACGGCTCGATTACGTTGAGGTCGCTGCCGTATCAATTCGACGATGTCAAAGGGAGTTTTACGTTCGGGCCGGATGAGCAAGGTCTGGCGACGCTCAGCATCGCATCGTTCTCCGGAAAGCACGGTGACTTCGCCGCTGCGGTGAAGGGCTATCAACGTTGCGAGGCGAACGGCAATTGGCGTGCTCATTTCGATGAATTCACGATCGACAACCTTGTTCCGAATGTCGAGTTCCTCAAGTCGCTCGCGGCGATGCCGGGGCTACAACAGTTCTTTGCGAACCTCGATCCGTTTCAAGCGCTGCGTCTCGAGGGTGTGATGGACTTGAAGGGAACCGGGGCTCCCGGCGATCCGATCACCGCCGCGTGGGATGTCGATACGTACTTCAACAACAGCACGATTCGGACGGGGCTCGACTTCAAAGACCTCAAGGGCATGGTCCGATCAAGCGGCACCTGGGACGGCGAGAATGCCGAAATCGCCGGCATGGTGAATCTCGATTCGGCCCGTATTCTTGATTACGTCCTGAACGACATTCGCGGTCCCTTCCGCGTGAAAAAAGGAACGTTGATGTTCGGAGCGGCTGACATTGAACGGGTGCGGCCACCGAACGCTCTGGACCAAAGTGAGAAGCTGGTCGCGAAGCTCTTCGGCGGAACCGTCACGCTCGACGGCATGGCCACGCTGACGAATGAGCCCAAGTATCAAGTGCAGATGAACTTCAACAACATGTTTTTGCAGCAGTTCGCAGCACTGCACGCACCAAAGCAACGTGACCTCAGAGGGATCGTCAATGGTCGCATCAACCTCAACGGCAAAGGCTCATCCACAAAGAACGTGAGAGGTGAGGGAGTGATCGTGATCAATCCAGCGAGATTGCTCAGCGTGCCGGTGGTCTTGGAAATGTATGACAAGCTTAATCTGACTCAGAAAGACAGCACGTTCGATTCGGCTTTGTTCGATTTCAAAATCCAGAACGCGCGGTTCGACTTCAAGCAAATTATTCTCGATAGCAAGACCATCAAATTCAGTGGCTATGGTTCGGTGGCGTTCAATAACGATGTGGACTTGAGATTTTATTCTGAGCTGGGCCGTAACCAAATTCCGATTCCACTCATCCACGAACTGCTGGGCGAAGCGACTCGTGGCTGGGTCGGCATCGAAGTATCGGGCAAGCTCGATCGCCCTCAAACAAGAACGATCCCCGTGCCGGTGCTCAATGAGTTTCTCAAAGCGCTCATCGGCGGAACGCTTCCGCAGCCGACGTTTCCGATCAGCCAAGGGATCAAGCCACGCGGCCCGGTTCGCCAATAGCTGCTTTGAAACTTTCGCAGAGGTGGCGGCTCTGTGAGGTGGCCATCACCCTGCTTTTCAAGGCATCAATTGGATGAAGACTTCCATGCGTTTGAAACTATCGATTTTCAACTTGATCCTCACCGCGTTGCTATCGCTGCATTTCGGACCAGTTCAGGGTGATGAGTTGACGTTGTTACCAAATGCCGATTTGGTGATTCACGAATCAGCAGGTAATTCACAAATCGTCATCACCACAACCGCTCGGTTGGCGGGAGCCGTGCATTCGCTTACTTGGGGCGGCAAGGAATTCATCGACAGTCATGATCATGGTCGGCAATTGCAGTCCGCGTGCAGCTTTGATGGAGGCTCAGCGTTCTGGGCCGAGGCATACAACCCGACCGAAGCAGGCTCTCGCGATGATGGGGCGGGCATGAAATCGACCAGTCGTTTGCTGCATTCAATCGCGACGAACGACTCGCTACAGACCACAACGCAAATGGCGTTTTGGTTGGCTCCGGGACAGATGTCGGACAAGTTTCTAGCGAAGAACACCGCGACATTGTCCAACCACTTGGTGACGAAGCGAGTGCGGATCGGCCTTCTTGATTTGCCGCATGTCGTTCGTTTTGACGTGACGTTTTCCGTACCGATCGGCGAGCGTCACACGTTCGCGCAGTTCGAGGCGTTGACCGGCTACATGCCGGAAGAGTTTCGAGCCTTCTGGTTCTTTCGACCGCAGACCAGCGAGCTGGAACCGCTGGCGGACGGTCCTGGCGAGCAACCCTTTCCGGTTGTGCTCTCGACGGAAAACGGCGGCCATGCGATGGGCATATTCTCGCCACCGATCACTTCCGGAACATCAACTGCGGCGGGCAATCCGGGATACGGTCGCTGGCGATTCGGTCCTGAAAAGGTCGTGAAGTGGAACTCGGTTTTTCGAGTTCGCCGCGAGTCGGGGATCGAGGCTGGCGAGTATTCCTTTCGCAATTTCGTCGTGGTTGGCGATCGCGAAACGGTGAGGAAGTCGCTCGCTGAGCTGCATCGACTTTTCGCAAAGTAGGATGCGTGCGGTGAGTCGCTGCACGAGAAAACATCGCGAGGTCAATCGTTATTCAACGAAGTGGCGTTCGCGAAAACTCCCCGATACGATCCCGCCCCGCTAACGGATAGCGCATGTGGAGTTTAGGGTCAAGGGCGTTTGAAAGATCATCAAAACGACCGGGCCGGGTGCATGGAGGGACCACGATCGGAGTCACAGACCGTTGGAACCAAGTGCCATGACCGAAACGAAATTAGAGTCTCACGTCACCGAACAAGCGTTGATTCAACGAGCACAAA
>JAYUFI010000286.1:0-2332 GCA_043738805.1 Planctomycetaceae bacterium
GGCAAGAGTGCCCGTCCTACGAACGACTTGATCCTCACTGAATAAGGAACGGACACCGTGAATCCGTTGATCATCCTGCCTGCAATCGGCCTCATGGCGATCGGCTCGCTGTATCAGCTTGTCTGGGCGCGGCGAGTTGCTCGGCAACTGCGAGAAAGTTTGGCGACGAACTCCGTGCTGCCGGATGTTGTCTCGTTCGCGAAACTCAGCCGTACCGCGACAGTGACGTGCTGCGGCATCATCTTGCTGTTGGCCATTTGGGTCTCTCTGTTTCCGCAACCGCAATTCGCCGGCGAACAAGTCATGGTGGCGTTCATCGGAATGCTGTGGTGCTTGATTCAACTGGCGGTTGGCCGCGCGAGTCATCTCGCTTGTCAAACGGCTCAGAAATTGGGGACGGCACAACAGTTCGCGAATGGCGGGCGGTCTGAAACATTGCCGTGGTTGCCATCGGAAGTGGAATCGGTCGAGTCATTGCGCGAACGACTGCGGAAGCAAGTCAAGAGCCTCGGCAATTCGGCGTCGGCGTGGTTTTATGTGTTGGCGGCAACGCTGGCCGGACTGCTGGTAATTCTGTTGATCGCCTCATTAGATGGTCGCGGTTCGGGGCTTGGCCCTTTGATGATCGTTACGGGGAGCTTTGTGGGGACCGCATTGTTGGTGCTCGCGGCGATTCGTTGGACCTCTCGCTTTCAAGCTCAGCGAGCACAACTGCTGTGGTTTCTCGCGCTGACCGTTCGTAAGCAGCGACCGTTGGCGGCGGAACTCGCCACGTGGGCAAAGTCGCATCCCGGAGCGAATCGCGAACGGTTGTCGGCAGTCGCTCGCGCGATGGCTCAAGGGAGCACCTTGGCCGACGCGCTGGATGCTCAACCGAAGTTGCTGTCGGCAGCGGTGATCTTGTCGATTCGAGTGGCCGAGCAGACTGGAAGACTTTCCGATGTGCTGCGCGATCTCGCCCTGCGACAGACGAAATCGTTGCGCGGCGATGCGGTCAGTTCGGCGGCGGGTTCGTGTTTGTACTTGTGGGTGATGCTGGCGATGGGAGTCAACATCGTCACGTTCTTGATGTACTACATCGTGCCGAAGTTCAAAGCGATCTTTAACGGCTTCGGCACGGAGTTGCCGGACGTGACGGTCGTATTGATTCATGTGGCGGACTTTTTCGTCAACTATTGGTTTTTGTCTGTGCCGGTGTTCTTCCTCGTTCCGCTGTGGACGTTCGGCGAAGCCTTCTCACGCGGCTGGTCGGAGACACGTTTGAGTTGGCTGTTGGGTTTTGGTCGGCGAGCGGAAGTGCCGCGCCTGCTCAGGCGACTGCATGACGCGGTCGCCGCGAAGCTGCCGTGGCAAACGGCGTTGCAACCGATGGTCTTGCATCATCATCAAGCGGATATTCGAGGTCGCTTGGAACGAGTGCTCGGTCGAGTCACCGCCGGCATGGGAATTTGGCCCGCGCTGCGTGAAGTGGGATTGCTGAATGCTCGCGATGTCGGACTGCTCGAAATGTCTGAACGAGCGGGGAACTTGCCGTGGGCGTTGGTCGCATTGGCTCAAGCGAAAGAACGCCGCATGGTGCATCGCCGGCGCGTCTTTGAAGCGGTCTGCGTCCCGATCTGCGTGATTTTCTTCGGCTTGTTGGTCGGCTTTGTTTGTTTTGGTTTTTTCATGCCGATGGTGAAATTGCTCCATGATCTGAGTTGAAGATTGCTTGTTGTCAGTTGTCAGTTGCGCGATTGGTGGGACTGATGGGATTCATGGGAATGATGAGTCTCTGGTTGGTCCGCAGTCCCATGATTCGCATTATTCCCATTCTTCCCATGAACTGCGTCCCCCATCATGAAACGTTTCCAGATCCACAAATCAAAACCGCGATCGCGCCGCGCCTTCACGCTGTTTGAAATCTTCGTCGCTGTGTTGGTGTTCGGCTCGGTGCTGACGACGTTCGTCCCGTTGATGCGCGGTGTCCACAATCAGCAACGCGACACTGATCTGCAACTGCTCGCACTGCGTGAGGCGGACAATGTCTTGGAAGAAATCTCGCTGTGGCCGTGGCATGATTTGGTCGCAGACAAACTCAGCCAACGAACGTTGTCCGACACGGCGAAGTCGCATCTGCGGCAGCCTGAATTACGAGTGACCGTCGAAGAGCAAAAACAAGCGGACGTGAAGGTCACGAAGCGTGTCGCCGTGGAAGTCACATGGCTGCCACACGTCGGTCAGCCCACGAAGTCAGTGCGATTGGTCGCGTGGTTTCCGGAGATGGACAGCCAGCCGAATACGGAGGGGCAGCCATGAAGCGCCAAGAGACATTCTCAGCGAGCCGGGTGGC
>JAYUFI010000287.1:0-2332 GCA_043738805.1 Planctomycetaceae bacterium
TCCGTCCGATGAGCGGCATTTCTGGATCGGGCTCGAAGATCATGTTTCCGGTTGGATTCAAATCGAGAAGTTGCCCGTCGACAGACAACGTCATCAAGCACTGCGGAGCGTTTTCAAAGATCGCTCGAAACCAACTCTCGCGCTCTTTCAGCAGTTGCTCGTTTCGCTTTCGCTCAGTGATGTTACTTCCTGTTCCCGATGCTCCGATCACTCGTCCGTCGGTGTCTCGTTGAGCGATCGCGTTGAAGCTGAGATCAATCCGTTCACCGTCTTTACGCAAATGGACCGTTTCAAAATTGAAGAGCGGCGTTCCGGCCAGAACAGAGAGAAACGTTTGCCAACTTTCTTCGAGATGATCAGGAGCCACAAACTCCATGAACGGCTTGCCGATCCGTTCTTCGGGCTCATAACCGTAAACGTCGCGCATCGCCTGATTGACGTAAGTGAGAATCCCTTCATTGTCCAGCGCCCAAATGATCTCGTTCGATGTCTCAACGAGGTCGCGATACTTCTGCTCACTTGCGCGCAATCCAATTAACGCCAGTTCGCGATCGGTGACATCTTGGCACGTTCCGTAGAGACGCAGCGATCGACCGTCATCGTCGCGACTCGCTCGCCCGTGAATGTGCATGTGCCGGATCGACTCGTCCTTGCGTAGGACTCGATAGCTGACAATGAACGGAACGCCGCGATTGAGTGTTGCATTCAACCGCTCACGCACAACTCCGAGATCATCCGGATGCACTCCTTGCAGAAATGTGGACATCGTGCCGCCGAACTCGCTCGCCGGAATCCCCAACACTTGATGCATCGACTCCGACCAAACAACGACATCAGCGGTAATGTCCCACTCCCACCAACCGAGCCGCGCGACTCGCGCCGTTTCATCAAGCCGTGCTTCCGCTTGATCCAACCGCGAGACGAGCGATTGCACGTTGCGTAAATCATCGAGTGCCACAAAACATTGTCGGCCACTTGCCGGATTCTCTCGATTCGCCGAGATGCGGACGACGCGCACCGTGATCGGCACCGATGCCCCGTCGTGCCGATGCAGCCACACCCCCGCACGCTCACCCGGCTTGCCACTCCGCTGCCATTCGGCGATCCAGTCTTTCAAACGTTCGAGCGAATCCGGGTCGAACAACTTCCAAAACGGCTGTCCGAGCAAATCCTCGACAGACTGACCGCAAAGGTCGCCCGCTTTTGCATTCCCCTCGCGAACATGACCGCTCGGCCAATCCACACGCAACCAACCTTCGCGCGAATGAGCCCACAACAAATCCGCATCAGACTCGGTGGAGGATCGCAGCATGAATAATCGCTCTGACTTTGAGAAAACCATCATTGGGCGTCGAGTCGAAGGGCGTCTCTCTGTCTCATCAGCCGCGCTTGGCTTGCCCTTTCGTCCGGCGACGAGCCTTGGTCTCCTCTACTTTTTTAGCTTGCACGACAACCTTCTTTTTCTTCGCCGCGTTCTTCGTTAATCCTGCTGACAAACTTGCCGCGTCATCTTGAAAGACGCGATCCCAAGCGACCGCAAACTTGTCGCTCGACCCCGTATGAACCGTGTAGCCCGTCATCTGCTGCTCCTCACGAACTTTGTTTCCACCAAACATTTCCCGAACTCACCAACGATCGTTCGGACGCCGAAGACTTGTAGCAATCTCGCCGCTTGTCCGGCAAACGTCTCCATCAATCGCTGCGCCTCTCCCTCAATGATCAATGGCCAACGCCCAATAACCCTCTTCGTCACCCCACAATCTCCGCACTACGTCCTCATTCCCTTCGCCTGTTCGACATTTCTCAAACCGCCTACAGTCTGCCGCATGACTACCACGTATCGCGTTGAGCTTGACCGTTTCTCCGGCCCGCTGGATTTGCTGTTGTTTTTAGTCCGGCGGAACGAACTCGATTTGTTCGATCTGCCAATTGCCCGCATCACGTTGCAGTTTCAACTCTATCTGTCGGCATTGCAGTTCTTAGATCTCGATCTAGCCGGCGATTTTGTCGTGATGGCCAGCACGCTCATCGAAATCAAAAGCCGTTTGGTTTTGCCCAGCCCGGAAGAGGAAGAAGTCCCGGTTGAAACCAACGCTGATCCGCGCAGCGGCCTGATACAACAACTCCTCGAATACAAGAAATTCAAAGAAGCCGCGCAGTTGCTGGAAGACCGCGCCGCCGAATGGCAAGAGCGTTATCCCCGCCTGAGCAACGAGCGTCCCGACGCCGCACGCGATCAAAGTTTCGACCGGATCAAAGACGTCGAACTTTGGGACTTGGTCAGCGCGCTCAGCCGAGTGCTTGAGCGCAAAATCATCGAAGAGGAATCCAA
>JAYUFI010000288.1:0-16495 GCA_043738805.1 Planctomycetaceae bacterium
CTGATCCGCAACGCCGACCAACTGCTGTTCGGTACCGACGTCCTGATGCCCGAACAAAAAATCCCGCAGTTCGAGCTGCTCGATTCGCTGAAGCTCCCCAAAGAGGTGCAGTACAAAATCTTCCGAGGCAACGCGATCAAGCTGCTGAAGCTAACGTAGCCGTCACCGCTCCGCGTGACGAGCCGAACATCATTCAGCGATGATGACCAGAGAATCTGTGAATGTTGTCAGAAGTGATTGTTCGCATTGGAATGCCGATTGAGCGCCCGGCTCGTCACGCGGAGCGGTGACGGCTACGTAGCCATCACGCTTCGCGTGATGAGCCGAACGCTCCTTGCCGCATTGCTACTCATTGCGAGCGCCGCATTGCCCACGACGTCTGCAGCCGAACCGCATTGGTCCTTTCGCAAAATCACTCGCTCAACTCCGCCGCGAGTTCGGCAATCCGATTGGCCGCGAAACGGCAGCGACTCGTTCGTACTCGCGCGGTTGGAAAACAAAACGGAAAGCGTCGTGCCGTCGCCGGAAGCCGACTGCGTCACGTTGATTTGGCGAGTCATGCTCGACCTGATTGAGCTGCCGCAGACGCCGGTGGACTGGACGTCAACCGCAGTATCAACGTTGTGCCCGCAGCGGGAAGATGTTGACCTCAACACCGGGGCTGAAGAGGGTGTGAGCCGGCGGATCAATCACGTTGATTCCCGCAGCGTTCGTTAATGATTGCACGCAGCGCAACAACTTGGCGGTCTTCAACGGATAGGGACGATGATGGACTTGGCCGCGAGCGATTTGGCTGGGAGAAAGCTCGGTAAAGAGCAGATATCGCTCAACGAGAAAGAACTCCAATGTGTTAGGGAGCGCTTCGCCTTGTGGCTGTCCGGTCGGAAGCCAGTCGCCCACTTCGATCGTGATATCAGTGTGAGCGGGCGCTGAGGTGGGCCACTGTCGGCGGCTGTGGTATTCGATTGCGTCGTCGCGATGAGCGAGTTCCATCTCGGCACGGAAGTAATTCAACCGCCATCGCCAGCGAGCGATTCTCACAGCCAACGAGTTTGCGGCATCGAGACTGAAGAACCAAACGCCCGGCTCGCCGTTGACGATGACATAAGTTCGCACGTTCGTTTCATGAAACTCTGAAACGCCGGAGAGCGCGGGGAACCACCACGGTCGAACTCCCGACATGTGAAATGGGACGACGCCGAGCCATGCCGAGCCGTCGAACTCATCAATCTCCACGTGAGCCGGCAGCAATGGTCGCAACTCTGTGGCGGGAACTCGCCAATGAATGAATGACAAGTCGGTCCAAGTCTGATATCCCGCCACTCGCCCTTCTGGTCGAACGCGTTGAGCGAGGCGGTCGATAGATGCGTCCAACGTCATGATGGTTGTTTTCACGAGTCTGGATTATTCACGGTCTCATTGAAGCCTGAAGCGCAAGCGAAAAATCTGTCGCAACATCTCTTCGCTTGCGCGTCAGGCGTTAAGAGCACACGCTGCCACAGAATCTCCTCGAAGCGTGGATCATCCAGATTAACGGCCGTGGTACGGAAGACCTGTCGTCGACCGTCAAGCCGGAACAGGAAGTCCCGCTTCCTTCAGAAATATCTTGATGTCTTCCCAAACATACTTCTTCGCAGGAGGATTGCGGAGCAAGTATGACGGGTGATACGTGCAGAGCACTTTCGCAGAGCCGTGTTGAAAGAAGCGGCCGCGCAATCGTCCGATCGCCTCTTCTGTAGCGAGCAAATTCTGAGCAGCGGTTGCTCCCCAGCAGATGATGTATTCGGGATTGATCACGGCGATCTGGCCATCGAGATACTCGCGACAGTTTGCGGCTTCGGCTGGTTGAGGTTTGCGATTGCCGGGAGGTCGGCATCGCAGAATATTGCAGATGTAAAGCTCTTCTCGCTTTAGACCGGCAGCCGTAATAATCTTGTCCATGAGCTGGCCGGCCATGCCGACGAATGGAATGCCCTGAGCGTCCTCGTCCGCACCGGGAGCTTCACCGATAAACATAATGCGAGCGACCGGGTTGCCGACACCGAACACCGTTTGCGTGCGAGTGCTGGCCAACTCTTGGCAACGAACGCATTGAGCGACGCGTTGTTTGAGTTGACCCAAACGCCATTCACGGTCTTCGACAGAACCCGCTGGATGCGGGCTCGGTGCCGTTGCCGCAGCGAGCACCGGCAGAACGTGTGCGAGCGAAGCCGAAGAGATCTTGGGCGGTGAAGACGCTGCCGCCGGTGCTGCGACCGTTGTCGAGGCCGCTGTGATTCCGGTAGAGCCGGTTGTGTTTCGAGGCAATACAGCTACCGTCGGTCGCGCTGGTGGCGAACCGACGGTAGCTGGTCTTGTGGCGGGCGGCTTTGTCGTCGTCGCTGCTGCCGTTCGTTTGCGAGGTGCCATCGGTAAATGACTCAGTCCCGCGCGACGCCAGCCTTCCAACTCTTGCCAGAGCGCGCGAGTCAATGAAGAAGCAGACGTCTCTTCGGGCATTCGTCGTTACTCCAAAATATCGAGCAACTCAACTTCAAAAACCAAAACCGCGCCGGGGCCAATTTGTCCGCCCGCACCGTTTTCGCCGTAGGCTAGTTCAGACGGAACAACCAACTGCCATTTGTCGCCGACCTTCATCTTCAACAAGGCTTCGGTCCAACCTTTGATCACGCCCTTCACTTGAAACTCGGCGGGTTGATCCTTCTTCGTCGGAGTCTCTCCAGCATAAGACTCATCGAAAACTTTGCCGCTGGTCAACTTGCCTCGGTAGTGAACTCGCACGGTGTCGCTGGGTTTTGGCGACGGACCTTTACCGGCCTTCAAAACTTTGTATTGCAGGCCGCTGGCCAGTGTTTTGACTCCCTCTTTCGCCTTGTTGGCTTCGAGGAAACTCTCGCCCGCTTTGGCATTCTTGGCCGCTTCGGTCTTCGCTTTTTGAGCCATCGACTTGCGTGCGATCTGATCGAATGCTGTTAATACTTCTTTGATTTCGTCGTCGCTCAGTTCAGATTCTTTGTCTTCCAGAGCGTCTTGCAGCCCTTTCTTCAGTCGAGCCAAGTCAAAGCTCACGCCTGCTTGCTTCAATTGCTTGCCAAACTGAGTGCCAATGACATAGCTCGCCTTGCCGATGACCTCTTTTGAGTCCGCCGCTTTTTTTCCCAGTGGATTAGGGTCACCGGTTGGGTCGATTTCCACGGTCTCCTTGTCCTCAGATTCTTTCTTGGCTTTCGGAGCGGCCTTCTTTGTCGTCGGCTTCTCGTCGTCTTGAGCGGTCGCGATTCCCACCATGACCACCACACTCAGCATCGCCACCCACAACCGCATGATCCAACCTTTTCTGTTCGAGTTAAAAACGGAAGGGCCGGAGTCTAAGGGTGCGTTGCAGGTGGAACAACCTTCGTGGGTCAGACAAATCACCACGCAGCAGCACGAGGTGTTGGTCCGAAACTCTCGCTGCGCATCGCGCTGGTAGATCATCACTCCGGCCTGCTACCACATCTTTTCGAGCACATCGGGCGGAGCTTCAGCGTAGCTCAGCGGCTCCATCGAATACGACGCGCGACCCTGAGAGATACCGCGCACTTGCGTTGCGTAGCCGAACATTTTGGCGAGAGCAACCTCTGCCTCGATCACCCACAGTCGCCCGCGATTTTCGGTGCGGACGATGGTCGCTCGGCGAGCGTTCAAATCGGCTTGCACGTTGCCGATGAACTCTTCGGGCGTGACGACCTCCAGCTTCATGACTGGTTCGAGCAACACGCAGCCGGCTTTCTCCAAGCCTTCAGAAACCGCCTTCGCCGCAGCGGCTGTCAGGACGACATCGTTGGCATCACCTTCTTTGTAGTCCACGCCGATGATCGTGAAACGGACTCGCATCAAGGGGTTGCCGTACATGCCTCCGGCGTTCGCACCTTCTTCGATGGCTTGCTCCAAAATGGGAACCAGTGCTGCAGGAAGATCGCTCGGCTTCAGCTTGTTCTCGACACAGACCGCCTCTTCGCCGGCATACGGTTCGACTCGCAAGCGGACTCTCGCCGAATGCACTGCAGCACCGACCTGTCGCGAGAACTCACCTTCAACATCGACGGCCTTACGCACGGTCTCGCGATAACTAACTCGCGGCTTGTGAACGCGGACCTTCACCGCGAACTCACGTTCCATGCGGTCTTTGATGACTTCCAAATGCAGCTCGCCCATGCCGCTGACAAGTGTCTCACCAGTCTCCTCATTGATGCGCACTTTGAACGTCGGGTCTTGCTTGGCCAGCCGTCGCAGCGTCTCTTCGAGTTTCTTTCGTTCGGCGCTCGAATCCGGCTCGACTGCCATCGAGATGACCGTTTCCGGAAAGCTGATCTTTTCCAGCATGATCGGCTGCTGAGTGGCACAGAGCGTGTCGCCGGTAAAAACTTCCTTGGGGCCAATCGCACCGACGATGTCACCGGCATACGCTTCGTCCGTTTCGATCTTCTCGCGCGAGTCTGCTTGCACTCGCCAAATTTGGCTGACGAGCTCTTTCGTGTTCGTCCGTGGATTCAGCACTTTTGAGCCACTTTTGAGCGTGCCGGAATAGATTCGCACAAAACAAAGATCGCCGTGCTTGTCCGCTTGAATCTTGAAAATCAATCCAGAAAACGGCTCGTCCGGCGACGCTTTTCGCTTCTCCACCTTCGTCGACTGTGTCCCCTTCTTACCCACAAAGGGAACCCCTTCAACAGGCGGACGATCGAGCGGCGACGGGAGATAGTCCACGATCGCATCCATCACCGGTTGTACCCCAATGTAACGCAGAGACGTCCCGCAGAAGGTCGGAAAAAACAACCGTTCGATCGTCCCTTTGCGAACTAACCGGCGGATCATCTCTTCGGGCAGGTCCTGCGTCTCGAGATATTGCTCGATCGCCTGCTCGTCGAGTTCGGCAACGGTCTCAACCAACTTTTGTCGCCAGAGCTGCGCTTCATCGAGCATTTCCGGCGGGATATCTTGCTCGGCGTACTTTGTCCCGAGCGACTCGACGTCGAAGTACAACGCCTTCATGCGCACGAGGTCGATGATCCCTTTGAAGCAATTCTCGTCCGGTGGCGACCCCGCTCCGATGGGGATCTGCAACGCGAGCGGCATCGCGTGCAGCCGACTCTTGATGTCATCCATCACTGTTTCAAAATTGGCACCGATGCGGTCCATCTTGTTGACGAAACAAATTCGCGGGACGTTGTACCGATCAGCCTGCCGCCACACCGTTTCACTCTGAGCCTCAACACCGTCGACGCCGCTGAAAACAACGACACCGCCATCAAGCACTCGCAAGCTGCGTTCGACCTCAGCGGTGAAGTCCACATGCCCCGGTGTGTCGATGACGTTGATTGTCGAGTTCTTCCAACGGCAGGTGATTGCCGCCGAATAAATCGTGATGCCACGTCGAGCTTCGTCCGGATCAAAGTCTGTGATCGTCGTGCCGTCATCGACATTTCCCATACGATGCGAGGCACCAGCGTAGTACAAAATCCGCTCGGTCGTCGTCGTCTTACCAGCGTCAATGTGTGCGATGATGCCGATGTTGCGAATGGCGTTGATGTCGTATGACATGATGAATCCTGACGACGAAACCCCACCGGCCTTTGGCCGACGGGGTTTCGTTACGAGTACCAATGAAAAACAGCGCGTGGCGACCGACCAATGTCGGACATCACGCGCTGTTGTGATCGTTCTGCAATTACCACGCGAAGTGAGCAAACGCCTTGTTGGCATCGGCCATACGATGCACGTTCTCACGAGTGGTCATCGCCGTCCCTTCGCGTCGGTACGCGGCTAGCAACTCTTCGGCCAATCGCATATCCATCGGACGTCCCTTTTTGCCACGGGCCGCAGCTAAAATCCAGCGGATCGCCAGCGTTTGACGCCGCTTCGGATTCACCGAAGTCGGTACTTGATAGTTCGCACCACCGACTCGACGTGAGCGAACTTCGATGGCCGGCTTGACGTTATCAACAGCGGCCAAGAAAACGTTGATTGGCTCTTCATCTGGGATCTTCTTTTTGATCACGTCCAAGGCGGAGTAGAAGACGATCTGTGCGACGCTCTTTTTGCCATCGTGCATCAGGCAGTTGATGAATTTTGACGCTAGCACTGAACCGCAACGTGGGTCAGGTTTCAGTTGCTTCTCACTCGCTGTGAACCGCTTGGCCATCGAAGAATACTCCGAAAACTTCTCGCTGTGTGTATGAACTGAGACGGGCCGATGAAGCCCATCTCCTGGATTTGGTCATCCAGTTTACAAAATAAATTCAAACTTACTTGGGCCGCTTCGCACCGTAACGGCTGCGAGCTTGTTTACGGTTAGTCACACCGAGCGTATCCAACACACCGCGAATGACTTTGTAACGGATACCAGGTAAGTCGCGGACACGACCACCACGGACCAGAACAATCGAGTGTTCCTGAAGGTTATGGCCTTCACCCGGAATGTAGGCGGTGATTTCCTTGCCGTTCGACAATCGCACACGGGCGACTTTTCGTAGCGCCGAGTTTGGCTTCTTCGGCGTTACGGTTTTAACCAACAAGCAAACGCCGCGCTTCTGAGGACAGCCTTCCAAAACAGGCGTCTTTGACCGTGAAGGTTGCGGTTTTCGTGGCTTGCGAACCAACTGATTGATCGTCGGCATTCAACAACTCGCAAAAATAAAAGTAGACCCCAGATGTATCTTCATTGTCGGCAGGACCGCTCAATGTGACTTACGGCTGTGTTGCTGGAACAGCGTTTCCGCCACCAACAGCACCTTCACCACCCTCTTTCAACAATTCCAAACGAGCCGCCATGATGCGGTCGTGTTCGGCCTTCAGCTCTTGCAGAGCCTCCTGACGAACGCGCACCTCGGACATCTGGTGCGTCTTGAAACCGGTTCCAGCCGGAATGAGGTGACCCAAGATAACGTTCTCTTTCAATCCAACCAAGTGATCGACCTTCCCGGCGATGGCCGCTTCCGTCAAAACTTTGGTAGTTTCTTGGAAACTGGCTGCCGAGATGAAGCTTTCGCTCTGCACCGCCGCCTTGGTCACACCGAGCAATTGCACTGCGGCAGTTGACGGTTTCGGCTTCTGGAAGGCCGCTGGGCTGCCGCCATCGGCTTCGACTGCCGCGTTGACTTCCTCGAATGTCTTCTTAGGAACAATGTCGCCCGGTTGGAATTCAGTCTCGCCCGGTGTTGTGACTCTGACCGAGTTCGCCAAATTCTGATTCAGTTTTCGGAACTCGAATTTGTCGAGCACGATTCCCGGCAACAGTGTGGTATCGCCAACGTCGGTCACGCGTACCTTTCGGAGCATCTGCGACACAACGATTTCGATGTGCTTGTCATCGAGGTCCACACGCTGCGACCGATACACGTTCTGAATTTCGTGCAACAGGTATTGTTGAACCGCTTCGACACCGCTGACTCGTAGAATGTCGTGCGGCACCAGCGGACCGCGGACGAGCGCGTCACCGGCTCGGACAACATCCTTCGCATGAACCATCAATTGCTTACCGTGCGGAATGATGTGCTCGACTTCAGTTCCGTCGCTGCCACGAACGATGATGATTCGCTTACCGCGCTTCTTCTCGGCCACGAGGTCCACTTCACCGTCGATTTCGGCGACGACCGCCGGGTCTTTGGGCTTCCGAGCCTCGAACAATTCCGTAACTCGCGGAAGACCGCCAGTGATGTCTTGGGTACCACCGCTTTCGCGGGGCGTCTTGGCGATCACGCTACCAGCCGTGATCTGTTGGCCTTCGACAACTTCGATACTCGCACGCTCTGGCATGTAGTAGAAGTCGAGGATCTTTCCGGTTGAGTCTTCCAACACGATTTGCGGATGTAAGTCACCCTTGTGCTCAATGATCGTCTTACGGACCTTACCGCTAGCCTCAGTCTCAGTACGGATCGACTGGCCTTCGATGCAGTCCTCCAACCGAGCGCGTCCGCCAACTTCTGACAGAATCGGAACCGAGTGCGGATCCCATTGGCAGATCACCTGCCCGGCGGCAATGTCTTGCTCTTCTGTCACGAGCAGCACGGCACCGTTCGGGATCGTGTATTTTTCAAGCTCTCGTTCTTTCGGGTCAACGATGATGATTTCGCCGTTTCGAGCGAGCACCACGTTTTCGCCTGCGGTATTCACGACGCAACGAATACGAGCGAACTTCACGCGACCGCCACGTCGAGATTTGATTTCCTTATCTTCGATACCTGTCTGAGCGGCACCGCCGATGTGGAAGGTACGCATCGTCAACTGCGTACCTGGTTCACCGATGCTCTGAGCGGCAATGATGCCGACAGCAAGACCCTCTTCAACCATCGAACCGGTTGATAAGTCCATGCCATAACAGAGGCGGCAGATACCCAAAGTCGCTTCGCAGTTCATTGGGCTACGAACCTGAATTCGTTCGATACCCAATTCTTCGATCTTGCGAGCGATCTTGACGGTGATCAACTCACCCTCGCGAACGATGATCTCGTCCGTGATCGGATTCACGATATTGGTACGGCTAACGCGACCGCGCACGCCTTCGGCCAAACTCACTTCAACCTTTTCGCCGCGGTAAACAACTCCCTTGGTCGTCCCCTTCGTCGTGCCACAGTCTTCCATCGTCACCACGACGTTTTGACAAACGTCCGCGAGCTTTCGCGTCAAGTAGCCAGAGTCGGCAGTCTTGAGAGCCGTATCAGCCAAGCCTTTGCGAGCACCGTGAGTCGAACTGAAGTATTCCAGAACCGACAGCCCTTCACGGAAGTTTGCCTTAATTGGCGTTTCGATGATTTCGCCGCTCGGCTTCGCCATCAGTCCGCGCATACCGGCCAACTGACGAATCTGTTCAACACCACCACGAGCACCAGAGTGAGCCATCAGATAGATCGGATTCACATACGCGCCATTGTCACGAACGTCGTGTTCGAGTTCGTGCATCATCGACTTCGTGATTGCTTCACGAGCGTGAGTCCAGTGGTCGAGCACTTGGTTGTAACGTTCTTGATCAGTGATCACGCCGCGTTCGTAAAGCTTCTGAGCTTTGAGCACAGCCGCTTCCGCCTCGTTAATAATCTTCGGCTTATCGGGCGACGTCTTGAGGTCGCTGGCGCCGAACGACAACCCACTGCGAGTCGATTCGCGGAAACCAAGCTCCTTCAAGCGATCCAGCAAAGCGATCGTTGAACGACGACCGAGTTCCAGATAGCAATCGGAAATCACTTTCGCGAGATCCTTGCCTCGCATGGTCATGTTGTAATACGCCGACCGGTCTTCCAGAATGTCATTGAACATGACTCGACCTGGCGTCGTCACGATGATGCCGCCAGGTTTGTAAGCCTCGGCTCCTTCACCGACGACGCGTTTTTCACGCGGCAATCGCAACTTGATCTGAGCATGTCGAGCGACCTTGCCCTGCGCAAACGCCATGTGAATTTCTTGGAACGATCCGAAAATCATCCCTTCGCCCGGTCGCCCCGCTCGACTCATCGTCAGGTAATAGCAACCCATGACAATGTCTTGCGACGGACTGATGATCGGAGCACCGTTCGCCGGACTGAAGACGTTATTAGTCGACATCATCAGCGTCGTGGCTTCGACCTGAGCTTCGATCGACAACGGCAAATGCACAGCCATTTGATCGCCGTCGAAGTCGGCGTTGAAGCCTTTACAAACCAGCGGATGAATGCGAATTGCATTACCTTCCACCAGCACCGGCTCGAATGCTTGAATACCCATACGGTGCAAAGTCGGAGCGCGATTCAGCAACACGGGATGATTCGTGATCACTTCATCGAGAATATCCCAAACGCTGTCGTCCTTGCGTTCCAACATGCGTTTGGCGCTCTTGATCGTATCTGCGTGGCCAAGTTCCTTCAGGCGGCGAATGACGAAGGGTTGGAAAAGTTCTAACGCAATCTTCTTCGGCAGACCGCACTGATGCAGATGCAGCTCAGGACCAACGACAATCACGCTACGAGCGGAATAGTCAACGCGCTTACCGAGCAAGTTTTCGCGGAAGCGACCCTGCTTGCCCTTGATCATGTCCGTGAGTGATTTCAGCGGTCGATTAGAAGACCCCAGCACCGGACGCTTGCAACGGTTGTTGTCGAACAGTGCGTCAACGGATTGTTGCAACATCCGCTTTTCGTTCCGGACGATGACTTCCGGCGCGTTGAGATCAACCAGCTTCTTCAGTCGGTTGTTTCGATTGATAATCCGGCGATAAAGGTCATTGAGATCGCTTGTGGCAAAGTTGCCCGAATCCAACAACACCAACGGACGCAGGTCTGGTGGAATTACCGGGATGACATCCAACACCATCCATTCGGGTTGATTCGCGCTGTCTCGCAAGGCTTCAGCGATCTTCAATCGCTTGATGAGGTCTTTCGCTTTTTGCTGACTGCCAGTCTCCTGCAACTCGACGCGCAGAACTTTCGACAGACTTTCCAAGTCCAATTGCCCGAGCAGTTTTTTGACGGCATCGGCACCCATATCCACTTGGAACGTGCCAGCCCCGTACTTTGCTTTCGCTTGACGGAGCTCGTCTTCAGTCAGCAATTGACCGCCGCGCAACGGCGTATCACCCGGCTCAATGACGACGTAATCCTGAAAGTAGATCACCTTTTCCAGGTGAGTCGTCTTCAAATTGAGCAACGCGCCCAAACGGCTCGGCATCGACTTGAAGAACCAAATGTGAACGACCGGGGCCGCGAGCTCAATGTGTCCCATGCGCTTCCGGCGGACTCGGCTGTGAGTCACTTTCACACCGCAGCGATCACAGATCATCCCTTTGTACTTCATGCCGCGGTACTTGCCGCACGCACATTCCCAGTCCTTTTCGGGACCAAAAATTCGTTCACAAAAGAGGCCATCACGCTCAGGGCGATAGGTTCGATAGTTGATCGTTTCCGGTTTCTTGACTTCACCGAACGACCAACCACGAATGTCGTGCGGGCTCGCTAACTTGATGTGAACCGCCGAAAAATCGTTGACTCGGTCATACACGGCTGACTCAGTCGTCGTCGTGTTCATGCCCCGTTGTCCTTCCATATTCGCAGCCCCATTCAATCGTGGACTTGATCGCACTTTGACCGCTGGCGTTTGCGGTCAACTGATTCATCGCCAACCGAACTTTCGGAGCACGGCTAGCCCATCTTCTCCAATGACATGTTCAACGCGAGACCACGAATTTCATTCGTGAGTACATCGAAGCTGGCGGGCGTCCCTGCTTCGAGCGTGTTTTCGCCCTTCACCATCGACTCGTAAATCTTCGTCCGGCCCTCTACGTCGTCGCTTTTTACGGTGAGCAATTCTTGCAAAATGTACGCAGCCCCGTAGGCTTCCAAAGCCCACACTTCCATTTCACCGAATCGCTGCCCGCCGAACCGAGCTTTACCACCCAACGGCTGTTGTGTGATGAGCGAGTAGGGACCAGTTGCCCTAGCGTGAACCTTGTCATCGACGAGGTGGTGCAGCTTCAGCATGTAGATGTAGCCGACAGTCGTCTTTTGCTCGAACTGTTCGCCAGTACGACCATCGAACAAAAATGTCTTGCCGTCCTCAGGTAAGCCCGCCTCTTTCATGCAGTCCCGGATCTCTTCTTCGGTGGCCCCATCAAAGACAGGACACACTGCGGAGAACCCCAGCTTTGAAGCGGCCCATCCAAGATGGGTTTCGAGAATCTGACCAACGTTCATGCGGCTAGGCACACCCAGCGGATTCAGAATGATGTCAACCGGCGTTCCGTCCGCAAGGAACGGCATATCTTCCTCTGGTAACACTTTTGAAATCACGCCCTTGTTACCGTGCCGACCAGCCATCTTGTCACCGACCGAGATTTGCCGCTTTGAAGCCACGTAAACCTTGACCATTTGCAACACGCCACTTGGCAACTCATCGCCTCTCTTCAGCGAATTCATCGCTCGTTCGCGCGACTCAAGAGCCTCTTCCACTAACGGCCAGCTATCCTTCATCAGCTTTGTACAATCAGCTTTCTTCTGCGGACTACGAATCTCAATGGCTTCCCACAATTTCGGGAAGCTCACTGCGATATCACAAAGCTGTTTGTCGTCCGTCAACGACGAGATATTCGTGCCGTCCGCAGCCGGAACCTTCCGCTCAAGCGTTTGTTCAAGTTCCACCAAGAACTTTTTGAAGACCACTGAGACACTTGCGGCCTGAGCTTGCTCGGTCTCTTTGACGTCTGCATCAAAACGCTTGCGCTCAGTCTCAGAAAGGCTCATCCGCCGCGAAAATCGCTCGGTGTGAATCACGATCCCTTCAACGCCGCTCGGTACTTCCAAAGATTCGTTTTTGACGTCTTCTCCAGCGCGTCCAAAAATTGCGTGCAGCAATTTTTCTTCCGGAGTCAGTTCGGTCTTCGCCTTCGGAGAGACCTTCCCAACAAGGATATCTCCAGCACGGGCACGGGTTCCGACTTGCACAATCCCCGTTTCATCGAGATGTCGCAGCATCTTCTCGCTGACGTTCGGAATGTCGCGAGTGAACTCTTCTCGCCCCAACTTCGTCTCACGAATTTCGACATCAAACTCGTCAATATGAATTGAAGTGTAAACGTCTTCTTTCACAAGGCGTTCTGAAAGAATGATCGCGTCTTCATAATTGTATCCCTCCCACGACATGAACGCGACAAGCACATTGCGACCAAGTGACAAAATGCCATTATGTGTTGCCGCCGAATCCGCCAGCAGATCGCCCTTCTTGACCTTCTGCCCTACGGTGACCAACGGATGCTGATTCAAACAGGTCCGTTCGTTCAAACCAGTGAATTTGCGCAACGGCAACTTGCGACCGTCGATTTCGATCATGCATGCATCTACGTAAGTGACTTTACCGGCTCGGTCAGCTCGCAACACCATCCCCGAGTTTTTGGCGACGGTAGTCTCCATCCCGGTACCGACGATCGGTGGTTCCGCAACGAGCAACGGAACTGCTTGTCGTTGCATGTTCGAGCCCATCAATGCACGGTTTGCATCGTCGTGTTCCAAGAACGGAATCAATGCGGCAGACACGCCCACCATCTGGCACGGTGCAATGTCCACAAATTGCGCATCATCAGACGGAATCCAAACCACATCGTTTCGATGGCGAGCCAGCACGCGACCGTCCGGAATCTTGCCATTCACGAACGGCGTATCCGCCGGGACCACGAAAGCGTCTGATTCTTCGTCGGCTCGCAACCAAGCAACTTCGTCAGTGACCTTACTGGCCTTGAGACGGCGATACGGCGTAATCAAAAAACCGTAATCATCAACTGAAGCAAAGATCGCTAAGCTCGAAATCAAACCGATGTTGGTGCCTTCAGGCGTCTCAATCGGGCAAATTCGACCGTAGTGCGAAATATGCACGTCCCGGACTTCGAAGCCAGCTCGCTTACGATTGAGGCCGCCAGGACCGAGAGCGCTCAAACGTCGTTCGTGCGTCAGCATGGACAATGGATTCGTTTGATCGACGACCTGTGACAATTCACTCCGGCCAAAGAAAAAGTCCACTGCTGCCGCAACGCTCTTGGGATTCACTAGAGAGCGCGGGCTAATGTCTTCCGCATCTTTGATGCTCATTCGTTCTTGAACTGTCCGCCGCAACTTTAAGAACCCTTTGCGAAGCTCATCTGTCGCGAGTTCGTCAATCGTGCGCAAGCGGCGATTTCCCAAGTTGTCGATGTCATCTACATACGCCGTGTTATCACTGCTACGCAAACGCAGAATATAGCGAATTGCGTTCACATAATCTTCCGCCCGCAACGCCATCTCATTGTCCGGGCAATTTTGATTGAACTTCCGATTGATACGAAAACGACCAACTTGACCAAGTCGGTAACGATTAACATCAGTAAAGCGTTCTTTGAAGAGCTCGACAGCCTTCTCAAGTTGCGGCGGGTTGCCCGGACGCAATCGCTGGTAAATTTTCAACAAGGCCTCTTCAGTCGAAGTTGTCGTATCATCTCGCAGACTATTGAGAACGCAGCGGTCCATTGGGACATCAAAGACTTCGGCACTTTTAATACCAGCCTCAACGATCGCTTGTATCGCTTCAACGGTAATCGTCGCTCCGCTATCAACGATGATCTCGCCGCATCGGGCGTGCTTAGCAGGATAAGCGATGTCATCAATGGCAACTTTGTCCTTGAGATTTTCAGCGGCAACATCCTTACCAGTTTTGACGTTCTTCGCTTCAAAAAATAGACGAAGAATACCAGCAGTCGTGCTATATCCAGGATCCATCGCCCGTAGCAGCGTCATTGCCGAGAACTTGCCGCTTTGATCAATCCGAACAGCAAGAGCGTCCTTTCGGGTGGTTGCCAATTCAACCCAGCTGCCTCGCTCGGGAATGATTCGGCACGAGTACCCCTCACGTTCATTTCCGTCAGTATTCTCCATAAAATCGACGCCAGGTGACCGATGCAACTGACTAACAACCACCCGCTCCGCACCATTGATAATGAATTCTCCGCCGCCCAACATGATAGGCAAATCGCAGAGATAGACCTCTTCCTCAATGGGCTGCTCCTTCTTCAACCTAAAGTAGACCCGCAATGGCCGACCATAGGTCAAACGAAGCTGCCGACACTCATCCGGACTATACCGCGGCTTCCCCAACTCATATCGGAGGTACTCCAACTCGAACTGGCCGTCGTAGCTGGCAATTGGAAATATCTCCTTAAAGATCCCCTCCATGCCAATTGGCAAACGTCTATCAGTCTCAATCTCCGCTTGCAAAAAACGAACGTACGACTCCGTCTGAATTTTCGTCAGATCAGGGATCTCATACTGGTACTCATCGTGTCCGAAATTCCGAACACTTTGAGGTTGCAGCCTTCGTTGTTCCGAAATGGCCATATTCCAGCTCCGCTATTGACGAATCGAGATTTTCTGTTGAACCCGTTTTGACATCGCGTCAACTATCAACCGACCATCAAAAGAAATAGCTCCCCCGAAACAGGGAAGCTACGAACACAGACAACAATGATTTTGATGGCAAATGCGCAAGCCAACAACCAGCACAAATGCACCTACGATAGAACGAATGAATTGGGTATCGATGAAAGACACCTTCCCCTTGTCAGTCGCAGCACGAACAATCGAAATGACGCACGACAACAGCACCCGGCAAGAGAATTTGCCAAATACTACTTAATTTCGGCTTTGCCGCCAGCGCCTTCGATCTCTTTAACGACCTTCTCTGCTTCTTCCTTAGCGACACCTTGCTTCAACGGCTTAGGCACGCCTTCCACTAGGTCTTTGGCTTCTTTGAGACCCAGTGAAGTCAAAGCGCGCACAACCTTAATGACGCCGATCTTATTCTCTCCAAACCCGGTGAGTATCACGTCAAACTCAGTCTTCACAGCGGCGGCCTCAGCAGCAGGTGCAGCAGCAGCCATCATGACGGCTCCTCCAGCAGCAGGCTTAATGCCGTAGGCTGATTCCAGGTAGTCGGCGAGCGACTTAGCCTGAAGCACCGTTAAACCGACCATCTTATCTCCCAGCTCCCTGATAGCTGGATCAACTTCAGTAGCAGACATCGCAGTTCACCTTTCTCTAAGTCTTACGAGCGTAAAGCTCAATACGCACATTCGCCAAGCGAAGCACGGACATCACCGTCCGATAAAAACGACGGATCGCATGTCCGCCATAGAAACTTTTGAGCAACTAAGCCGCCTGCTCCTTCTCTGAAATCTGCCTAATCTGAGACGCCAGCGCAGAACCCCGCGAATTGATAGCACTAAGAGCAGCCGTAGAAGCCGACAATAGGCTACCTACCATTCGTGCTACCAACTCTTCCTTGCTTGGACTCTCGCTGAGTATCTTCACTTCTTCCGGAGAAACAACCTGCCCGCCAACGTACCCACCCTTAACGACAGAACCTGGAAAGTCCTTTTCCCACTTGACGACTTGCTTCGCTAACCCAACAACATCCGGCCCCCAGACAATCGTTGTCGGTCCTCCCGTTTGCTTGTCAAGCTTCCATCCGAGATCAATCAGCACTCGCTTGGCTAACTTAAATGGTGTACCAAGGAGCGAAATCGACTGTTTTCCAGAAGCGACCCGCAAACGATTATTTGAAACACCGTCCAATTTTGAAATATCCACGAACACAACTTCATGAACTGACCGAAGCTGTTCAGCAAGATCTCTCATCATCAGCGACTTAACTGCCTTGCTCATCTCTATACCACTAACTATGCGAATGAATCGAATCGTCAAACCGTAAACACAGTATAACAAATTATGCAGAAATCGCGATCGAAGGAGTCATGGTGGCCGAAATGTAGGCACTCCGCAGATAGACACCTTTTGAACTGGCCGGCTTGATCGAATGCAAATATCTAATCAATGCTTGAATATTGTCCACCAATTGATTCTCTTCAAAAGACAGCTTACCGACTACGCAATGGACAATCCCGGCAGCGTCTACTCGGAACTCAACTTTACCAGCCTTATACTCTTTAACTGCTGTCGTCAGGTCTGAAGTT
>JAYUFI010000289.1:0-6129 GCA_043738805.1 Planctomycetaceae bacterium
GATATCGCCGATGGCGACCAGTGAGTAGAAACCTTGGCGATAGCGATACATCTGCCGCACGTTACTCAGCAGTGTTCGCTCGGTAAGCGTCAATTGTTCCAAGCCAATCACGCGACCACCCGCTCGCAACAACGGTTGTAGGAACGAAAAGCTCGCGAGCGACGAAACCGCGTTTTGATCCGAACCTGCAACCTGCCAGACAAACGTGTTCGCAAATCCGACAACCAACTCACCTGCTGTCGCGAACCGCCGCTGAAGTTGTAATCCCGTTGTCGTGGCCCAAGTATCATTCGGCGTCGAGAAGGAACCGCCCGGCGCTATTCCACCATATGTCGAAGCACCTCGGCTAGCGTTGGACGTATTTCCTACGCCGCTCGCTCCCGGATTCTTGCCGTTGTGAGCATACGTCGTTGAGTTGCTGCCATAGAACTGCGTCTGCAATCGAAATCGCTCGGTGCTGACGTCAAGCGCTGACAGGTAGAGCGTTTCAAGTTGCTGCTGAAACGACGGCGAATGGATGTAAGCCAACCGCACCGAGTCTTCGAGCTTCAGCACATACGAGCCATCCTGAGTTCGAGCGACATACTGATCGAGACATTTCTGCCAGGCCGGATTTTCCAGTCCCGGCCGGTCACCGTTTTTATGCCATTTCGACCAACCTTTTTGGCCGTAGACGCAGTGCATCAACTCATGAGCTTCGGGATCGTCCGGCGGCATCGGCGGTTTGACGGGATCGAATTGGCCGTCGTAGTAGCGGCTCGCCGGATTCATCTCGATGTTGAAGCCGGGCATCGCCCAGCGCGGGTCGCATGATTTTTCTTCGACCAGCGCACGAGCTTCGTCATCGGCCTGCTTGCGATAGAACTCGCGATGGCATCCGCCGAGTGTGGCGGTGAGTGCGCACGCCACGATCCCGACAAGCAGCTTTCGCCGCCAAAATGCCTTTGGTCGAATCATCATGGTCCCCCCAGACCAGTCCGATCGTGGTCGGCGCAGACGATGCAATCGCCGCGCGACTCTCTCGAACTTTCACTGGTTTCGGACCTTTGACTTTGCCGACTTTAACGATTGTCCGAATCACACGATCTCGACACAAACAAGCCCGAAGCGCCAGCGAGGGAAGTCGCCCAGCAATTCCTTGCTGGCGTTTCTGGCTTGTCTGCCACTTGTCACGGAACCTTTCAGTGTCACCTCACGCCATAACCTTCGACGGCTCAAAATTCTGGGTCACGCATCGCCGCCGCAATTACGGCCCGTTTGACTACGAATGGAGCCGCGACTTCGCCGGCGTGGAACTGCTCTATCAAGGCCAGAAGTTCGGCGAGTACGTCAGCCGCAACGAAATTTTCGCCGACCTCAAACAATTTGAGCTCCCGCAGCGAGTCGTCGAAGTGGCCTGCATCACTTTGGGTGCGGTGATTTTCGGAGTCCTCAACGGACTCGACGAACCGCACAAGCGGTGGACCGTTTACGATCATTTGACCAGACGCGGGCTCGATCGCTTCGCGAAGCAAATTCGCCGACAGCCGCGTGAGAGTGTTGTTCCGCAATCGTGAGAATCATTCACGGCGGCCCCTCACTCAGCCGAACGGCCACCATTTGCGGCGGCAGACGCTGCGGCGAGCGACGTCAATCACCTCGCTCACACCGTCAGCAAGCAGTCGCTCAACGAGCGGATCGAAGCCCTGTTGGAGTTTGAAGACGGTCTCGTTGGGCAACAGCGGCCAGACGGCGTAGAAGTTGATCACTCGATCATCGAGTTCCAGTTGGCGAAATTCGGGAGCGAATTTCAGTGGCGGCGCGACCATTGCGCAGCAGAACTGCGTGTTGTCCGCGTAGGGCTGAGGCTTTTCGCCACCGTTCGGAACCGTATGCCCGACACCGAGCCAGGTGCCATATTCGTGCGGCAATCGCGCGAGGACTTTTAGTAAACGGATCGGCCAGTAGTTTCGCTCGTCGGCAAAGTCTGTGCGCGTCAACGGCCAATCTGGCGGCAGGCACAGCAGCAGTTCGGCAAATTGAAAATCCTCGGCATCTTCGGGGACCGTCATCGGGCGGTCGCTCATTCCGGAGGTGATCAGCGTATGGAAGTCGCGGCCCGAACTCGGCGGGACGTGATGCACATCGATGTGTACGAGGTCCGAGACGAGTTCGTGAAAGACCATCGGGATCGGGCCGATGAATTGCTCGATGTGCAGCCCGATCGCGTCGATGTTGTCGCTGTCGCCTGATGCGAACTCGAACGGCTTTGATCGCTCGGTGTGCCGCATGATTGGTGATCCGGATTCTGAAAGCTCGACCGGAGGCGGAGGGACGGGGACTCGCAATGTCGCCGAGCAGTTGCGGCATTTGGCCGTTTGCCCGGCGCGAGTTTCATCGACTTTGTAGTTCGTCCCACAACGCTCGCAATCAAACGCAATCAACATGGCCATGATTCTCCGACAGGCTCGTTTGAACTCGTTTTGACACGATCGCGATGCCTCGTTACCGTCCCGCACCTTTTGCCAGACTGCCGCGACCACGAAGGATAGTGCGTCACACGACGGTTTGGTTAACGATCGCCAACAAGGAAGGCAGGCATCGTGGTTCAACGCGGACAGAGCATTTTGGTCGTTGATGGTTTGTCGGAAACGACCGAGGTTTTGAAGGCGGTGTTTGAGCCGCGCGGTCATACGGTCAGTCGCGTTCGACAAACGCAACTCAACAGTCGATCGGCCTCTCAACCCGGTGTCGTCGTGTGGCACGCGAACGATGCCGATGAAGCCAGCAAACGATCGCAGCAATGGCAACTCGACAGCGTCCCGCACATCGTCATCGGGAAAGCTCGCGTCTCAGACTCACCGGAGACACGGCGATTCTCTCAGCCGTTTCAATACCGCGAATTGCTGCAAGCGGTTGAGTCTGCCTTACAGAAGTCGGACAACGGTAATCCTGACGTCGGTTGAAAAATCATGGAGCAAGTTTTCAACGTGCTCCTGTTCCGCTTTGCGTGACGCATGAAAAAAGGACACGTTGAAAACGTGCCCTACGTGTGCGACGACCAAAGCTATCGGCGTTGCAGCAGCACGTTTGTCCCCTTCTTGTTGGACAAGACGATGTCCAACAGCTTGTCGCCGTCAAAGTCGCCGACCCAAAACTGCGTGCCGACTCCGGTGTCTGTTCCCGCTTCGATCTTGTGTTTCGTGAACTGCGGCGGCTGACCGGCGGTCTTCTTGATCTCATACCAGTACATCACGACTTCCCCCTTCGGATCGGGATCGCCGCCGGAACCGTGAGCGTAAAAACGCTTGCCGGTGATCAGGTCTTTGACGCCATCGCCGTTGACGTCCCGGTAATGCAGTGCGTGCGTCTGCGAGTACGTGTCGTCGATGACATGTTGCTTGAACTTCGGGTCGGGTGAGCCGCCGACGTTCTCAAACCACCACACGCCGATGTGGTGCGCGGCACTCATCAGGATGTCGTTGTCCCCGTCGCCGTCGAGATCATCGACGTAGATGTCGGACGCAGTTTCCGGATTCCCTTCGCCATTTCCCTTGAGCACGTGCTTGTGAAACACCCACGGTCCTTCGTTGAGCTTCGCCGGTTGTTCCCACCAGCCGTGGGGGATGACGATGTCTTGTTTGCCGTCGCGGTTTACGTCGCCGACGCCTAAACCGTGGTAGTAACGATGTCCCAACTGCGGGCCGAGCTTCTCGGCGTTGACTTGCGTGTAACTCCACTTCTTCTTCGCTTGATCCGGTGCGGGGACCTCGAGATAGCCCATCATCTGCTCCGTCTCGGAACTCATAATGAGTTCCGGCTTGCCGTCGCCGGTGATGTCCAAGAACTGTGGCGTCTCATTTGCTGCGCTGTGCCAGATTTCATACTGAGCCCACGGGCCGGGTTTGCCTTGTGGGTTCTCGAACCAGTGGCATGGCTCGCCGGGAAATCCAATGACGATGACGTCCTGCCAGCCATCGCCGCTGATGTCGTAGGTCCAAAGGGCGAAGTTGCGGCTGTAACCTCCATCGGCCTTGAAGTCCTTGATTCCGTCGGCTCGCAACGGATGCTTCTTCCAGTCGCCGGTCTTGAAGAGAGTCGCGTCACCGGGATTCTCGTACCACGCTTCGCCGTTGATGACATCCATCCGGCCATCTTTGTTGATGTCAGCGACCGCGACACCTTCGGCTCGAAACACCTCTTCCAGTTTGATCCGCTCCCACTTCACCGGCGTGTCATCCGCGACGGCAACCGAAAGCAGGCTCAACCCGAAACACCACGACGCGACACAAGCAGCAAGACGCATGAGGTACTCCTCTTAAAGGCGATGAAGTGACAAGGGGGGGTAGTGTATCGGTACGGGGCGGCGTGTCCAAAGCACCGCAGGAAGTTGCGATGGGACCACTAAACCAATGGGACGGACAGGACTGAAACGACAAATAAATCGCATTGGTCTTATTCCTCCAATCAGGAAGTTTCGCGCCGCGTCTGAAGTGTTGCTTGAGTCAAAGAATCATGGCGAGCTACAGTCCCGCTGTTGATGTCGTATTTCCAAAGAAAGACAACGATTCCAATTCTGGAGGTCTGACGATGAAGGCGATTTACGCGAGTGCCTTGGCAGCGCTATTGGTGGTGGTTGCTGGAGTATGGGCTGCTGATGAATCGGGAACAGTCACCGTTCGCAGCGTGCATCTCTGCTGCGGTGCGTGTGTTGACGGAGCGAAAGGCGCGCTTGACGGCATCGACGGCGTCTCGGATCCGAAGGCGGATGTGAACAGCAAGAGCGTCGTCTTCTCGGCCAAGAACGAGAAGGCCGCGCAGAAGGGGATCGACGCTCTCGCCGAACACGGCTTCTACGGCAAGGCGGCGTTCGGCAAAAAAGACCTCACGTTTCCCGATCACGGCGTGAAGAAGGGTGAGAAACGCGACACGGTGACGTTCACCGGCGTGCATCTCTGCTGCGGAGCTTGCCGCAAAGCGGCTCACGAAGCGCTGACTAAACTCGACGGTCTCACGTCGATGGATATCGACCCCGCCGCCAGCAGCATCAAGCTCAACGGCGGAGGACTGGTTGTCCAAGACGCCATCGACCTCCTCCAAAAAGCAGGCTTCTACGGCAAGCTCGAAAAGCTCGCGAAGAAGTGAGCGAGTGCTTGATTGTAGCGCGACGCTCCGCGTCGCGAATTCACGACGCGGAGCGTCGTGCCACTCGGAGTCAACTCGAAAATTTAGCCGTGATAAGGCACTCGTGTTGAGCCGCAACGTGGCAGTGGTTTCAACGCGAGGTTGTCGTATCGATATGCCGCCGAACTCGATCGGTAGGAGCTCGGCAAGCAGGCATCTTGCAGTCAGGTCACAACCGCTTCGCCATCCGCTTGGTCAGTCGTTCAAGTGCGGGGCTGACGTCGTTTGGTTCCAGGTGAATGTTGAGCAGGCTGAAGTTGTCTTGATTGTTGAGTGCGGCTTTGAGTGCTTGATCAAGTTCCCCTTCGGTGCGGACTTCAAAGCCCCAGCCGCCGCCGAGTAGGTCGGGTAAGCGGTGGTAGTCCCAAGTCGGGATATCGTTGAACGGGCCTTCTTGCAGGAAACGTTCGGTCGTGTAGCCCTTGTTGTTGAGCACGAGCACGATCGGGTTGAAGCCGAGTTTCAAGGTCGTCGAGAGTTCGAGGCACGTCATCTGAAACGCACCGTCGCCGACAATCACGATGGGACGGCGATCGCGATTGGCAACTTGCACGCCGAGCGCTGCGGGAATCGCGAAGCCCATCGACGTGTAATACGCAGGGCTCAAAAAATCGGTGTGGTTGTGGATCGTGAGATCGGCAGAGGCAAACAGCGAATCGCCGACGTCAGCGACGACAACCATCGTGTCGTCGAGCAATTCATTGATCCGACGAAAGAGTTGTCGCACGGTCATCTTCGCATCGGGCTTGAGTACAAACGGGCCGTCATCCAGTTCACGGTCGCGCGGCAAGACACATTTCGCGGGTTTCAGATTGGCCTTACCGAGTCCTTTCAGAAAGTCGTGCAGCAACACATCGTGGAAGTGATGATGTCGAATGCGGAGCTTTTCACTGGTCGCATAAATGCACTTCGCGGGATCGAGATTCGCTGTGTAGATGCCGAGGTTGATGTCGGTCATGAAAGCAC
>JAYUFI010000290.1:0-2313 GCA_043738805.1 Planctomycetaceae bacterium
CAGGCGAATGTGCGGTGAGCGAAGCGAATGCGGACGCCGCGTCGCAGCAATTCCGTCCACAGTACCCCGACCTGCTCGCCTTGCGAGATGCTGTTCGTCGATACAAACGCCACCGGGACATCGGTTCCTACGATGTACTCAGTCGCTTTGAGATACCAAGCGGTGACATAATCGAGCAGCCCGGAGTTCTTCACATCACCGGCGACCTTGTCCATGTCCGCTCGCTGTTCGTCTGTTTGATATTTCGAGCCGACAAACGGTGGATTGCCGAGCACGAACGAACAACGCTTCGGCGGTAGCACGTCCCTCCAGTCGATGTGCAGGGCATTGGCGTGACGAATCGTGGCGCTCTTTTTCAACGGCAGGCGGACGAAGTATTGACCGAAAGCCTCGCTCAACCGCTGATTCATTTGATGATCGACCAGCCACAACGCGACCTCGGCGATACGCACGGGGAATTCGTTGATCTCGATACCGTACATTGCATCGACATCGACCAGCGACAGCGTGTGAATATCGACAACCTGTTGACGGCCATACAAGCGTCTGAGCACGTCCAATTCCAGCAGACGCAGTTCGCGATACGTGACGACCAGAAAGTTTCCGCAACCGCAGGCGGGATCAAAAAATGTCAGCCGACCCAGCTTTCTGTGAAACTCGGCCAGCCGCTTCTTGTTGGTTTGGATGCTCTCGAACTCCGCCCGCAGGTCGTCGAGAAACAACGAACGGACCAGCTTGAGGATATCCCGCTCGGAGGTGTAATGCGCACCGATCTGCCGACGCTCGCGCGGTTGCATGACGCTCTGGAACAGCGAACCAAACACGGCGGGCGAAATCCGACTCCAGTCGAATCGGCAGCAGGCCAACAGCCGGTTGCGCATGTCGCGGTTGAAGTCTGCAAATCCCAGCGATTCGGCAAATAGGTCACCGTTCACATACGGCAGGTCGGACAGTTCTTCGAGCAGATTCGTTTGCCGCTTGTCCTGCGGCGTGTTGAGCACTTGAAACAGTCGAGCCAGTTTCGCACCCAAATCAGTTCCGTCAGCGTTAGTGTGATTGAGCACATACAGTTCAAACGCATTCCGCTCGATCAACCCGGTGTTTTGAGCGAACAAGCAAAACAGCACGCGAACCAGAAAGCGTTCCAGTTCGTGCCCTCGGTAACCGCCGACTTCCAAGACATCATGGAGTTCGCCGAGCAGTTCCACAGCCTTAATGTTGACTGGGTCTTCCGCATCCAGCTTGTGTTGTTGGTAGCCGGGAATGAACGCGAACTTTTGAACGTGCCGATGCAGATCCGCCAGTTCGATGACGGTGCTGCTATCGTCTTCCAAATCATGCAGGGCGATGCGAGCAAAATCACTGACAACGATGTAACGTGGGATTTCGTCGTCTCGATGCGCATTCTTCAAACCGTGAACGTACTCGACCGCTTGGCTTTCGGCCTTGTCGAGCGGTTTGCCCCGACTCTTGTGTTCGACCAAGAGCGTGCCGGGCCAGAAGAGGTCGATGAAGCCCCAACTTCCCGACAGCTTCTTTACCGGTTCCTCGAAGCTGGCCACTGTCCGCCTCTTGATTCCGAATACGGCAAAGAACTCGTCCCAAAAAGATTTCGCTTCCGCATCCTCACGAGACTCCGTTGCCCATTCTTTAGCAAAGGCAACGGCGTTGTGTCGGATTTCATTCCACGAAATTGGCATGAAGAATTCCCAACGTGATCCAGCGGTTCGCGAAGCTGATTCAGAGATTCGTGCCGAGCTTGCCGACCAACGTCGCGTCTTTCAAGTTCGAGACGCACGGTTGGCGGCAAAGTTTGGCGAAGTGGCCGTGATAGAACAACAAACCATCAGCGAGCGTACCACAGCTTCGGAGCATTGGCGCGCTTCGCGGGGTGATGAAGCCAGAAGAGATCGCTTGATGGGAGCGTCGCTCGTGAACAACTTCTTGTGCCCTTGGCACAAGTAGCCGAGCGGGAACCGGTGCCACCCTCGAATGCCAGAGGCTGTGTTCTGGTCACTCGATTAAGACGCAATCAGCGGAGACACCCAGACACACTTCCGATCAGGCGGCACTCGACGTGGTCTCTTCGCCGGGGAATTCGATTCCGGTTGAGCCGGCTGTGGTCACGGGCTTGTGGATCACATTCCAAGCCAGGCCGGTTCTTTCCAGCAGCCACACGGTCCAATAGGTCATGTCGATTTCCCACCAGCGGTGACCGTGTTGGGCCACTCGCGGAAAGGCGTGATGGTTGTTGTGCCAGCCCTCGCCATACGCCAGCAGTCCGACCCACCACAGATTGCGGCTGTTGTCGCG
>JAYUFI010000291.1:0-6111 GCA_043738805.1 Planctomycetaceae bacterium
TGCTTCGGCGGCACCAAGAACGGCATGGCTGTCGGTGAGGCGATCATTTTCTTCAAGAAGGAGCTTGCCCAAGAGTTCGCCTATCGCTGCAAGCAAGCCGGACAGCTCGCGTCCAAGATGCGATTCCTGTCCGCTCCGTGGGTTGGAATTTTGGAGAACGGTGCGTGGCTGCGTCATGCGTCGAATGCGAATCGCATGGCAGAACTCTTGGAGTCGCGATTGAAACAAATTCCCGGCGTCGAGTTCATGTCGCAACGACAAGCCAACGCCGTCTTCGCTCGCTTGCGTCCCGAAGTCGCGATCACTTTGCGAGCACGCGGCTGGCGTTTCTACACCTTCATCGGCAGCGGCGGAGCGCGTTTCATGTGTTCGTGGGATACGACGGAAGAAGACGTTAACGCGCTCGTCCACGACGTCCGAGAACTGATGGCCGCGAAGTGAGCATCGGCTCTAAACATCAACCCAAACCGGCAGCCCGCCGAAAAGAAGATGATCAGAGGAACGCCTCGTTGACTACATCGCGAGAGTTAAAGACTGCACTGAATGATCTTGGCCAGCCGATCGGCTTTCCGTTACCGAATTGGACGCCGCCTCCGCATCCACCGCATGAGCCGATGATGGGACGTCTCTGCCGCTTGGAGCCGCTCGATCCTGAACGACATGCCGGGGCGTTGTTCGCGGCGGATGCGGTCGATCAAGGCGGGCGGAGTTGGACTTACATGGGTTATGGGCCGTTTCCAACTCTGGCCAGCTATCGCGAGTGGATGAGTACGACGTGTCTCGGTGACGATCCGCTGTTCTTTGCGATCATTGACCTACTCGATGGTCAGCCGGTCGGTGTCGCGAGCTATCTCCGCATCACACCGGCCAGCGGGTCGATTGAAGTCGGGCACCTGCACTATTCGCCGCGATTGCAGCGTCATCCGGCGGCGACGGAAGCAATGTATTTGCTAATGCAGCGGGCTTTCGAGTTGGGTTATCGGCGCTACGAGTGGAAGTGCGACGCGCTCAATGCTCTCTCACGGGCTGCAGCTCAACGGCTGGGTCTGTCGTTCGAGGGAATTTTTCGGCAGGCGACGGTCTACAAGAACCGTAGTCGCGACACGGCTTGGTACGCCGCGATCGACAGCGAGTGGCCCGTCCTGCGTGATGCGCTCCAAGCATGGCTCGCTCCGAGCAACTTCGATACTCAAGGTCAACAACGAAGCCGCCTGTCTGATTTGACGCAAGCCGCACTCAAGTGACCGACTTCTTCCTTTTGTCTTCCGGCTTCTGGTTGCTGGACTTCCTCCAACGCGCCGAGTAATTTCGTGCGTACTTCGGGGTCGCTCGGTGGTCAGTTGGCTTGGCTGATGCTGCGGGCACTCGAATGTCTGGTCGTGATGGCTGACTTGGCAGAGGCGGACGATCGTCTGCTCCTCCACTTTGAATGAGCAAGCCGCAGTGGGTTTTTGCAACTCGCTGATCGAAGTGGGGCGAATGGGTTCAACCGGCAAATTGTCCGGTTTCTAATTCAGGAACTCAGGTTTTCAGGCGGTCGAGTTGCGAAGCCGGTGTCGGTTGAGATTGAAGTTGAGAGAGTGAGAAGTGAATTCAGACAGAACCCTTTCGAGCCGTGGACGCCGAAACGAAGGGGATCTTTCAAAATGAAAATGGGGTCGGACGTATGAGCAAAAACAGCGGCGAAGCGGGTCGCGGCATGATGATCGAAGCCTGCGGACTCAGTAAATTTTACGGGCCGTTCGCGGCCACTCAAAACGTCACCTTCTCTGTGCCGCGTGGCCAAGTTGCCGCGTTCTTGGGACCGAACGGTGCCGGTAAGTCCACGACGATGAAAATGCTGACCGGCTTCCTCGCTCCGACGGAGGGCTCGGCTCGGATCGGTGGATTCGATGTTTCGACACAGCGATTGGATGCAGTCAAGCTGATCGGTTACTTGCCGGAAAATGGTCCGCTGTACCATGAGATGACTCCCAAGTCGTTGCTGGAATATCTCGGCCAAGCACGTGGTATGACCGGAGCTTACCTTAACAGCCGGATGGACTTTGTCGCTCAGAAATGCGCGCTGCGTACCGTTTGGAACAAGACGATCGGCAAGCTCTCACGCGGCTACAAGCAGCGAGTCGGAATGGCTCAGGCATTGTTGCACGATCCGGAAGTACTGATCTTGGACGAACCGACCAGCGGCCTCGATCCGAATCAAGTGCATGAGGTCCGTGATCTGATTCACAGCCTCTCCAAGACGAAGACGATCCTCCTTTCGACACACATTCTGCGAGAGGTTCAGGTCTGCTGTGACCGTGTGGTTCTCATCAACGCGGGTCGCATTGTATTTGATGGCTCGGTCCAAGAAATGGAAGGCCAAGGTCACGACATGGAAGAACGGTTCCGTGAACTCACGAAGGCCCGGCTGACATAAATTTTAGACATCAGTCAGACAGCATTGGGTCGTGACTCGCGATCATTGTCTCATCGAGTTCGGCCTCGCGAATTTTTGGTCAATGGAAATTATCCGCTGCATTGCGGTCAGAAAGAGCTTGGGAGCAACCATGCTGAAGAGTCACGTGATCAAAGCCGTCTTTTGGCGGAATCTGGCGAGCTACTTTTCGGGGATTTTGGGTTATCTCTTCATCGTGGTGTTCGTCGTCGCTTGCGCGGCAGCGGCGTTCAGCCCACGATTTTTCACCAACAATCTTGCGACGTTGGATCAGCTCAGCGAGTACTTCCCGCTGTTGCTGCTGTTCATTGTGCCGGCCGTCACGATGACCTCTTGGGCCGAAGAAAAGCGACAAGGAACTGACGAGTTGCTGTTTACTCTGCCCGCAGCCGACTTCGAAATTTTGCTCGGCAAGTACTTGGCGATGCTGGCGGTGTTCACCGTCGCGTTGGTGTTTTCCGGTTTCAATTTGGTGATGCTCGAGTACTACGCTGATCCCGATTGGGGCCTGTTGTGTACGACCTACTTCGGGTACTGGCTGGCAGGCGGGGCCTTGTTGGCGGCGGGAATGTTTGCTTCGGTATTGACCAGCAGCGTCACGGTTTCGTTCGTGTTGGGTGTCGCGTTCTGCGCGATCCCAATTTTCATTGGCAAACTTTCGACCGCTCACCCAGCTTTCGCGGCACTCAGTTTGACGGAGCAAATGCGCGAGTACAGCTTGGGGCTCATTCCGCTCACGAGTTTGACCTACTTCATCTCATTGACCGCATTCCTGCTGTATTTGAATTCGATCTTCATCGGTAAACGCCACTGGAGCGGCGGGCCGGATGGCGGAGCAATGGGTGTCCAATTTTGGATTCGCGGAATTTCCTTGATGACGATCTTGATCAGCGTCAACGTCTTGGTGGTTCGAGTCAGTGAGGCGTTTCCGTTTCCAGTCAGCTTGGACCTGACGAGCGAGCATCTCTTCACGCTCTCACCGACCACACGCGATTTGATTAAGAAAATCGACAGCACTCGTCCGGTCACAATTCAAGCTTTTATCACCGCCGAAGTTCCTCGTGAGCAGGTGATGATTCAGAAGCGTCTGAAGGGTTTATTGCGACAGTACGACCGCGAGGGTGGTCCGAATTTGGAAGTGCGGTTTGTGGACGTCACGCCGTTCAGCCAGGAAGCGGAAGAAGCCAAGCTGCTGGGAATCACGCCGATTCAAGCCTTCACGGAAGAGGATGGCCGTCGCGGCTCGCAGATCATCTACATGGGAGTTGTCATCAGCAGCCCGACAGACGAAGTCGTGGTGCCGATGTTCGAGGCGGGAACGTCCATCGAATATGAATTGACCCGCTCGATTCGTACCGTCGCCACGGAGAAGCGTCTGACTGTTGGAGTTCTTCGTACCGACGCACACGTCACCGGCGGCTTCGACATGCAGGCCATGCGGCAATTGTCCGAGTGGCGCATTCAAACGGAATTGAAGAAGCAGTATCGCGTCGAAGAAGTCTCAGCCGACACACCGATTGAGGAGGGCAAATACGACGTGCTGATGGCTGTCATGCCCTCGTCGCTGAACCCTTCACAGATGCAGAACTTTGTGGACTACGTCAAGAAGGGAAAGCCAACGTTGGTTTTCGACGATCCGTTGCCAATTTTTGATGGTGCCGGCCAAATGGCCCCTCGATTGCCGAAGCCCAAACCAGGCGGAATGTTTGGCGGTTTCAATCAGCAAGCTGAACCAAAGGCGGACGATGGCAAACTGACATCGCTGTTGCGAGTCTTGGAATGTTCGTGGGATAACGGCGAGGTCGTCTTTGATATTAGCGGCAACCAAATTCATCCCGAGTTTGGTCAGATACCGCCAGAGTTGGTCTTTGTGAGTTCACGAAAGGATCACAAAACCGCATTCTCTCCGACCAGTCCAGCGACCTCGGAATTGCAAGAAGTTCTGGCGTTCTTTCCGGGCAATCTCAAACAACGACAGGGAAGCGAATTCAAATTCGAGGCGTTGCTCCGATCGACCCCGAAAAAATCCGGCGTGCTTGAATGGGATGAAATCACGAAGCCCGGCGGTCAATTTGGACAGGGCATTGAGATCAACCCCAATCCCCCGCGGGCATTGAAAGATGAGTCCTACACCTTGGCCGCGCATATCACGAGCAAGGACGTGAAAGACCATAAAGGCATCAACGTCATTTTCGTCGCCGATGCAGACCTCATCAGCAATCAGCTTTTCAACATCGAGTTTCAACAGCAATTCCAAAACCTGCGAATCGACAATGTGAAGTTCGCTCTGAATTGCGTGGACCTCTTGGCTGGCGAAAAATCTTACATCGACCTCCGGAAACGACGTGCTCAATTGCGAACGCTCACTGCCATGCAGCAGGTTGCAGATGAATTCCGCAAGGAGCAGGTCAATGAACGCGGTGCCGCCGAAGGCGAGGCAAAAGAGCAATTGGAGAAAGCTCAAGCACGCTTGAAAAAAATCATCGAGCAAATTGAAAACGACACCGCATTGGCTCCGGCTCAACGGCGGCAGAAAATTGAAATTGCCCGTGAGACGGAACAACGAAAACTCAATGTGGTGCAAGCCAACATCGAGCAAGAAAAAAATCAAAAGATCGAACGCATCTCGATCAAAACACAACAAAAAATGCGTGCCTACGAAGATCGAATGCGTTGGTGGGCGATCTTTATTCCGCCTATTCCGGCGATCGTGTTGGGCATCATTGTGTTGTCCGCTCGAATCAACGCTGAGTACCGCAATGTCGAAGCGGATCGGCTTGTGAAACGCTGACGTTTGTCTGCCAGATGTTCGTTCGAATTTGTTTTAACCTCCTTAGATTGATGACCGTCCCTTTGACGGAGAACTGCTATGAAATCTTTGCAACGGACCTTGGTCTTTGTCGTTCTCGCCTTCGGTTCGGCGGTACTGGCCTACACGGCCAGTGAATTTACGAAGCCGAGGACACTCGCCGAACACGGAGATTTCGGCAAAGACTTTTTCCCCGAATTCACCGACCCCTCGAAAGCTTCGGCTATTCGAGTGGTCACCTTCGATGAAGAGACGGCTGTGTCCAAAGATTTCACCGTCGTCAACAAAGACGGCTGGCGAATCAAGTCACACAACGACTATCCCGCCGACGGCAAAGACCAACTCGCGAAAGCCGCTTCGTCGGTCATCAGCCTGAAGCGTGGTTCGCTGACCACACGCCGCCCAACGGATCATGAGCGCCTTGGCGTAATTGATCCTTTGGACGAAAAGAACACGGTCCTCAAAGGACGCGGCACTCGAATCACCTTGTTTGAAAAAGGTGATACCACGTTGGCTGATTTCATCATCGGTAAAAAGGTCGAAGGAAGCGAAGACAAACGCTATGTCCGCAAGGCCGATGAGATGAGTGTTTATGTCATCGCCATGAAGTTTGATGTCTCCACCAAGTTCGCCGATTGGGCCGAAACCAATCTGCTCAAACTCAATGGCGTCGATTTAGTCAAGCTCCGCGCGTCGCAGCCCAAGTACAACGATCAGGAAGAACTGGAAAGTGTTGAGGTCGTGGAACTCAGCCGCGAGAAGTCAGCCGATCCTTGGAAGTTGGCGGGGATCGACGAAGCCGCTGAAGATTTAAAGACAGACGACATCAATACGATGGTGACCACGCTGAGCGATCTCCGTTTGG
>JAYUFI010000292.1:0-2308 GCA_043738805.1 Planctomycetaceae bacterium
CTGCACTTTTCGGTGTTGGGAATTCCGGTTCGAGTCATGCCGATCTTCTGGCTCAGTGCGGCGTTTTTGACGTGGGTGGGGGGGCGTTTGGATCTGACGCTGGTGGGCATCGTGGCGGTGTTTGTCTCGATCTTGGTGCATGAGATGGGACACGCGCTGACGACTCGCCGGTTGGGCGGACGTTCGCAAATCGTGCTGGGGTTCATGGGTGGTTATGCCACGACGATTTCGCATTCGCGAATGGGAAACATCCTGATTGCGGCAGCCGGTCCTGCGGCAGGGCTCGCACTGTGGTTGATCGTGCGGACTGTCTTGCAGTCTCCGTTTGGTCTCGGCATCCGACGGCCTTCGCTGTTTTACTTTTTTCTCACGAGCTTGGAGTGGATGAATCTAATCTGGAGCCTGCTGAATCTGCTCCCGATCTGGCCGCTGGACGGAGGTCAGATTGCTCGCGAAGTCATCGGGCGATTTCGAGCGTTTGATGCCTGGGAAGTCACGCTCAAGCTGTCGATCGTCGTGGCTATCGGAGCTGCCGCGTGGTTCATTCACGGTCAGGTCACTGACCGCCAAGACAACATGCTCCCGATTTTGTTCTTCGGGCTGATGGCGTTTCAGAACTTTCAGAACTTGCAGATGAGCGGGCGCGGGCGTTGGTAGGGGCGGGGTTGTTGTTGTGGGCGCGATTGATGGGAATGATGCGAATCATGAGTCGCACCCATCTTGTTTGTCCCATGAATCCCATCAGTCCCATAATTCCCATCAATAGCGCCCGACACTCGGCATCAGAACCCCAGCCCATCGCCATTCAACGCTGCCGTACCCACCGTCCCATCCTTGATGTCGAACATGCTGGGGAACAGCTTGGCCCACGACTTGTTGGCGGCGGGACAGTATTGCCGGCTGTTCCCTTCGATCGCGGCGACCGTCGGAATGCGAGCGGCCAAGCTGGCCGAATGCAGGAACGAGAATCCGGGGCACGAAAGATCTTGCACGCAAAGGAACATCCCCAGTTTCTGAGCGGCCGCCGCCAGAATCAACGAATCTGTCTGACCCTTGCAGGCTTTGAGCGCGATGCCGGTATAACCCATTTCGCGACCGAGCAGCAGCGCTTCGTAATCGACCAAGCCTTCATCCAACACGACCGGCTTCAGCTTCGAAACTTCGTGCAGCTTGAGTTCCGGGTGGTCTTTCAGATGACGGCTCGTCGGCTGCTCGATGTATTGAATGCGGTCATACGCGGCAGCGGAACTCGCTTTGATCTTCTTGAGGAACTCCAACACGTAAGCGGCGTCTTGGCATTTCTCATTGAAGTCGGTCGAGTAAACCCACTCGGTGCAGCCACGTTTGGCTTGAGTCTCCGACGTGATGCGATCAATGTCCAATACTCGTTTGACGTCCCATTCGAGATCATCGCCGTTGAGCTTGATCTTCAGATGCGTCAGGCCGTTGGCGTTGATCCATTGCGATAACGTTTCGGGCAAGCCGTCTTTGATCGGCTTCGTGATGTCGGCATCGGTCAGCGGGTCAATCGCTCCGACCAAGTGGTACAGCGGCATGCGAGCCTTCGGCTCACGCAGCGTGTACTTGTCGAGATATTCCCCTTTGAACTGCTTGTCGAGATATTCCGACAGATCGTGATTGAGGAACTGCTTTGACAGCGCGTTGTAGCTGTTAACCTGATTGACTCGACCGAAGCCGTCGTGAATCGCCGCATCGATCGGACTGGCCGCGACGAGTTCCGCGAGTTCCGGCATCAACTCCGGAAGCTTCTGCTCCTGCGAAATTGTTTTGCCGAGCTGTGTGTACTCGCCGGAAATGTGATGCACGATGTCGAACGGATCGGAGTAGTCTGGGAACAGCGTGGCGAGATCGCAGACTCGTTCGGCGAACGTGCTCATTGCCTTCTCGGCCTGAGCCGTACTGACTAAGTCCGAGGGCCAAGCCCAGACATTGCCCACCGGCATACTGCCCAAGCCAGTCGCATGTTTCCCCGCTTTGGTTTCGACCTCCACCTGCACGTTGATGAGGAAGGTCTTGTCGATCACTCGTCCGCCGAATTTCAAAGGGGCTCGGAACGTGATCGGTTCGAACGCACAAAAGGCGTCCTTGATGCGAATGTCTGTGTTCTTGGGCATGCCCGTTTGTTGTACTTTGGGTAGGCGAGTTGGCGGGAAAACCGGGAAAACCTCAACGAATCGAAGCCTTCCCGGAAACAGTAGCGAGGAGCTTAGCTCGCTGAATTCCAGGCATCAAGAAGCGTGGCAAAACGAGCGGAGCAACTCTGGCGAGCGGGGCGGCGTCAGCCCCA
>JAYUFI010000293.1:0-2305 GCA_043738805.1 Planctomycetaceae bacterium
AGCACTCCCACGACTGGCATCCGCGCGTTTGGGGCTGCAAACGGAGCCAGCACTGTCATCCCTCTCAACGGCACAACCAGCGCGCCAACTTTCTTAGAATTGCGTCCGCCGAAACGACCCCCAGAACAGGCGAATCCCCGATCTGCGGAGGTTGTGTCAGAACGCTCAACGAACAAACGACTCCTGCGATAAGCGCGACAGGTATCGACGTCATACGTGTTGCAATACGACCTCAATCGCCCGTTGAGAAAATGGTTGGCTTCGCCGTATCGTCCGTGTCCAATAACACCTGACATGAAAAAGTTCGGACACGGATTACGCGGAAGACACGGAGGAGATCATGAGCGCCAAAGTCGCCTGTTGATCTTTTGCAACAGGGCCGTAGGAGTGGACCAATGGGCGTAGTGTTTCTCGACTGGCAACAGCGAGGGGCTGTGTTCGTCAATCAGCGGGTGGTAGCATCCGCCGCCTCATTACGAATTCCGTCTTCGAGAATGAGCGTGACCACCCTGTGTTTACGTAGCCGTCATTTTTTCTCGTACCCCAATTTTCGATTCGAGTCCGCGTGGTCTTTGCCTCTGAGTGGCAATGCTTCTTGCATGGTGGCGTTCGCTGAAATTTCTTTGATGGCCGCCGCCTGCGATGCACTACGCCCCTGAATCGTCGCGCGAATTTCTTCCTGAGTCGGCAGGGAGTTCGTCGGACGATTTGAGCCTCAGCTTTCATTACCGCTCGGCACCAATCTATTTACTGACGGCGGTTGTCGGCCTGTTGCTACTGCTTGATCTCGCGATCGGTCTGGCGTGGGATTCGTCGGAAGGTGTGACGAACTCGGCGATCCGGAATGTGTCGAGCGCGGACTTGTGGACGAAGTTGCTCACGACTCGGATGCTGTTTGGATTTCGGTTGGCGTTGCTCGCCGCCGTACTGGGCGGAGCGCGGATTCTGTATCAGACGCTCGATGGCTTGCTGTCTGGCAAGATCGGAGCGGACCTCGCGCTGACGATTGCCTGTTTGGCGGCGATTGTTTTGGGAGAGCACACGACCGCTGCGTTGGTCGTATTCATCGCGCTGTGTGGCGAGAGCATCGAAGGCTACACGGTCGATCGGGCGCAGCGAGCGATTCGCCGGATCTTTCAGTTGTGTCCGCAGACCGCGCGAGTGCTTGTCGGCGACGACGAGCAAGAAGTCCCCGTTGAGCAAGTCATCGAAGGAGACACGCTCGTTGTCCGTCCGGGTGAACGCATGCCAGTGGACGGCGTTGTCGCCGCTGGGCAATCGGCGGTCGATCAGAGTGCTCTCACGGGCGAAAGCCTGCCGGTGGATAAGACGGTCGGCGACGCGGTCTTTGCCGGGACTCTCAATCAATTCGGCGCGTTGCGATTCACCGCGACGAAAGTCGGCCAGCAAACGACCATCTCGCAGATTGTCGAGATGGTCGCGGCGGCGACTCAGCGCAAAGCCCCGTTGGAGCGAACGGCCGATCGGTTGGCTCGCTGGTTTCTGCCGATCGTGCTCACAGTCGCCGTATTGACGCTGATCGGCTGGCGGATCGCGACCGGATCGTGGTCGGCGGGATATCTGCCGGCGTTGAGCGTGCTCGTCGTCGCATGTCCGTGTCCGCTGATCCTCGCCACGCCGAGTGCCGTGATGGCGGCAATGGCTTGGTTGGCACGAAGGGGCGTGGTCGTCAAAGGCTCGCTCGCGCTGGAACGACTGGCGGCGGTCGACACGTTCGTCTTCGATAAGACCGGAACGCTGACCCGTGGTGAGTTGGCGGTCGGCGGGATCTGGATGAACGAGGTGGAAGCCGTTGGCCTTTCACCGACTGAGACAGATTTGTTGCGGCTGGCAGCGATTGCTGAAAGGCGGAGCGAGCATCCGATTGCTCGCGTGTTGGTGCGTGAGGCTGAATCACGGCAGTGCGTGATCACGGGGGCGGATGAATTGACGGCCCATCCAGGGGCGGGGGTTGTTGCTGTTGTGCGTGACGAGCAGTTGGGCGTTTGGGCCAACGACATGGGGCACGTTTCCAACGTGTCTAATCGAGATGACGAGCACGTTGAAAACGTGCTCCACAAAAAAAGAACAGTCATCGTTGGCAATCGCCGACTGATGGCTGCTCGCGGCATCAACGTCTCCGCGGAATCCGAACAGCGTCTCGTTGAACTTGAACAACAAGGGCAGTCGGTGTTGCTCGTCGCACTCGATCAAACGCTGCTGGGTGCGATCGGCTTACGAGATGCGGCGCGAGTGGAGACGGCGGCGGTCCTCAATGAACTGAGAACGGCCGGCGTGCGGCAGT
>JAYUFI010000294.1:0-16285 GCA_043738805.1 Planctomycetaceae bacterium
TCGTTGCAAAGCTGTGCGACTTGCTCGAAGTAATTCGTGAAGAGATCGCCCTGAGCAACGATGACGTCGGCGTCGTAGTGCGACAAGCCGAGGTCCGCGCGATATCGGCGGCGGCGTGTGGCGGGAAGTTCGCACAGTTCGGATTTCACCTCGGCAAAGAATTCGTCGCTGACAGTGACCGGAGTCAAATCGGGATCAGGGAAGTAGCGATAGTCACTTGCCTCTTCTTTGCCGCGTTGAGCAAACGTCGCTCCGCGATTCGCGTCCCAGCCGCGTGTCTGCTTCGGAACATCGTTTATCCCGTGCCTCGTTTTCTGCCACTCTTCAAATTGCCGAGCGACTTCAAATTCAATCGCCTGCTCGACGCCGCGAAAGCTATTGAGGTTTTTGACCTCGACAATCGGCGTGGCGATCTTCTGGCCGTCGTCCGTGTGGACGTGCAAGTTGACGTTCGCGTCGCACCGCAACGAGCCTTCTTGCATGTTGCAGTCGGAGACACCGATGTACGTCAGCAGCAGCTTCAGTTCTTCGAGGAACGTCTTCGCTTCAGTAGCCGACCGCAGATCAGGCTGACTGACGATCTCCAGCAGCGGCGTCCCCGCTCGGTTGAGATCCACAAGGCTGTCATGACCTCGGCCAGTCTCGTCGTGCATGTTCTTACCAGCGTCTTCTTCGAGGTGAGCACGAATCAGACGAATTTGTTTTGTCTCTCCCTTTTCGACATCGGTATCGATCTCCACCGAGCCATCGAAACTGAAAGGCAAGTCGTACTGACTGATCTGATAGCCCTTCGGCAGGTCGGGATAGTAGTACTGCTTGCGGTCCCACTTGGTGAAACGAGCGATCTGGCAATTGAGTGCCAGTGCCGTCTTCAACGACAACCGAAATGCTCGACGATTCATCACCGGCAACGCCCCCGGCAAGCCGAGGCAAACCGGACACGTCTGTACGTTTGGATTGTCCGGGTTAAACGCGGTCGAACAGCCGCAAAAGATCTTGGTCTTGGTCTGCAACTGGACGTGAACTTCGAGGCCGATGATCGTTTCGTAGTGCATGGAACAATGACTTCGGTGAGGGAGTGTGTGGCGAGTTGATTCGCCACCGCTGTTTTTTCGACGCGGAATTGCAGCAGAGGCATCGCACGCTTGCAACGCTGTCTGAATGAGGCTGTCGTAGGGCAAACGGCTCGTCTGCCTATTTTCTTCGAGCGATCAACAAATAGGCGAGCTTGTAGCAACCCCGGAGCGGCTCGCATTACTTGAAGTTGAAATCTTCCGCGACAGGCAGGTCGTGCAGGCTACCGAGTCCGAAGAGCGAGAGAAATCGAGGGGTCGTTGCGTAGGGAGGATCGCTCTTGCGTTGTGATTCGCTGGCGGAGTGCTCGCGGTCGATGCGGATCAGTTCGCGTTGCAACAGTTGCCGGAGAAGCGGGCCGGGGTTCGCTTTGCCCAAGGATTCCATTTGTGATTTTGTGATCGGCTGCTTGTAGGCCACAAGCGACAGCACTTCGAGGACGTCTTGCGAGAGCTTCACGTCCTTCGGGCCGTAGCCGAAGACTTTGTTACGGACACCGTCAAAATCGGGAAGCAACGTCATGCGATAGCCCCCTTCGCCCAACGTAATCGAATAGGGACGGCCTTCTTGTTGGTACTGCTGATTGAGTTCGTCAATCAGGCATTCAACAAAACCAAAACCGTGATCGGTGTGAAACAACCCGCTGAGCTTCTTCGCAGTCAGCGGCATCCCGCCGACGAACAAAGCCGCCTCGACGACATGCTTCTCAGAAACACGCGGCAGTTCGGGAACGGTCGGTTTGGCGGCGAGTTTCGCAGGTTGACCGACATGCTTGTTAGCGGTTTGTTGCAGCAGGTCCGTCTGCGAAGGGACCGCTTGTTGGCCGTCGATGACCACGTTGTCGTGCGAGAGTTCAACGTTGTCTGCGGTCTCTTCTGTAATCTCACCGTCGTGCGGCAGCGCGTCCATTTCTCGCTCAATCGCATCGGTCGCTTCGAGCGCCCGCAAGTAAGCCTGTTCGAGATCATCCGCCAACAACGGCTCGTCCCACGACGAGTCCTCAGCGAGTTCGTCGCCTGGCTCGGAGTCGTTATTGACCTGCGATTCGTCCATGAAAGCGTCTCTATCCTTTTTGATTCCAATGACTGATTCACGAACGATGTTTAACCGCAACGCCAACGGAGGGCGAGAAAGTCGATCAGTTCGCACACGCCGTTGGCGTTGTGGTTAAACACTTCGCCTGGACCATACCACGGTTCGCGAAAATGGAACAAGACGCCTCCGTCTCCGTTGATTGCAGTCGTTTCGAACGTGTGATCGGCTCTTGAAACTGTTTCTCAGTTAGGCCGACGGAAAACCTTTCTCGGAGTGGTCCCTGTAGTGCGAAGGATTAAGCCGTTAGCTTAAGCAGCAGATTGCTCAGCAGTTCAAGACGTTGAGCCACTTCAAATCTCGTCATCCCTCGAATTCAGTCAGGAGAGCGCCGGCATGTTGCCTCGGCGAGAGTTATTTCCGAACGTCATTGAGATGAATCACCAAGCCCGTCGGCGGCTCGGCTGTTGCGTGTATTTAGTTGGCGACACGAAAGAATGGTTGCTGGTCGATATCGGTTACGCCGACACGACCGACGAGATTATTGAGCTGATCCGTCAAATGGATTTTCCGCTGGCGAACTGCAAATACCTAATCGCTACTCATGCGGATGTGGATCACATTCAAGGCTTCAAACGTGCAAAAGAATTGCTGCCGAACGCCGAATCGGTCGGCCATGAAGAGTGCCTGAGCTTGCTCGCGGCTGGCGATCGCGTGCGGACTTACGCCGAAGTCAGTGCCCAAGGAATTTCGATCGACTTGCCTGCCATTAAGATTGATCGTGCGATCGCTGACGGCGAGGTGCTCAGCGTGGGCGATCTCAAGTTGGAAACGTGGCACACGCCGGGGCACACGCATAGTCAGCTCGCATTTCGGTTGGGGAACCTGTTGTTCTCCGGAGACAACATTTATCGCGACGGCTGCGTCGGCCACATCGACGCACATCACGGCAGCGACATCCCAGCGTTCATTCAGTCGCTCAAACGCATTCAAGCGAGCGATGTCGAGTGGTTGCTTCCCAGTCACGGCCCGTCGTTTCGCAAGGACAAGATGCTGTTGCAACAAGCGATCGACCGACTGGACCGTTATCAGCACATGGCCGACTTCGGAACCTGTGCAATCGACTGGCCGTTGCTCGACGAGTGGGAAGCGGAGATCGCCAAAGGGACGCTGCCGAAGTAGCCCCGTAGCACGGGCGGCTCGCCTGTAATTTCGATCAACTCACGAGGAAGCGATCCGTCGGCTCTACTAATCGAGAACGGCGGCCTGACCTGAATCTCCCTGCAACGTTGGCAGGTCTGATCGAGTCTGCCGACTCATATTGTTCTCTGCTAACATTCGTCAGACAAACAGGTTGAGTGTTGCTTGACGATCGGCCACAAAGCACGGCACAGGCTTTGCCTCCCGCCGACTGCCGAAGATTTCTTTCGACTCGAACCTCGGAACCTCACATGGCTGTCTTTCGTTGGGGACATAGTTGGGATGCCTTTCACGACCTCGAACGAGAGGTCGATCGACTGCTGCAAAGCGTCAACATGACGTTTCAAGGACTGCGGTTCAGCCGACAGTACCCGCCGGTGAATTTGTATGAGTTGGCCGACGAGTACTTGATCATGGCCGAAGTCCCCGGCGTCCGTCCGGAAGATTTGGAACTGACGATTGCGGGGGGCGTGTTGGGGATGAAAGGCCGTTGCGTTGAGCCAGAGGGAACGTCGGAAGAACGCTTTCGTCGTCAAGAGCGACCTCGCGGTGTCTGGCAACGGTCCATCTCAATTCCCGATCGTGTGAACGTCGACAACCTCTCGGCGGAGTTCACGAACGGCATCCTCAAGATTCATCTCCCCAAGGCGGAGGCGGCTGTGCCTCGCCAGATTCCTGTCGCGTTTGGATCGTGATGTCGGTCAATCATCGCAACTACGGCTCAGCGGTAGGAACATTGCGGCGGAGCCGCAACTAATGTGGCACGACGCTCGGACGTCGTGAATTGCGACGCGGAGTGTCGCACCACAATGTGCACATTCTCACAACAAAACACGAGCGAGAAGAACAAATCATGAGCAGCGAAATCGCACGCACGACTCCGGTTCCTCCACAAGCTCCACCATCGCCTCCGGTTGAACGCTTGGTGTTCACACCGCCGATCGACATTTACGAAACCGACGAAGGGCTCTTGTTGCGAGCCGACTTGCCAGGCGTGTCGCTCGATACGTTGGAGCTTCAGGTCCAAGACAACAAACTCACGCTCTTCGGACGCATGCAGCCCTGCATTCCCGAAGGAGCGCAATTGTTGCATCAAGAATTTGAGACCGGCGATTTCTTGCGCTCGTTCATCCTCAGCGATGAAGTGGCTCACGAACGGATTTCGGCAAAGCTCAACCACGGTGTGTTGGAAGTACTTCTACCGACAGCTCCGAAAGCCGAACCGCGCCGCATTCAAGTGCGAATGAATTGATGTGCTGAGGTTGAATAATTTGTAGCCCGGTTTTCCAAACTGGGCGCGCGAGCCGCGTGTGCTACGATTCAACCGCTGCGGCCGACGTAAAGTGATACAGAAAAATTCCGGCAGCGACCGCGACGTTTAACGAGTCAGCGTCCTGCATCGGAATCGTCAAACGGCGATCGCACAGATCGAGCCACTCTGGCCCCAGACCGTGAGCCTCATTGCCGAAGAGCAATGCCAGCCTGGGACGACGTGTCGTGTGAGCGAGTGTTTCTACGTTTGTGTTTGCCAGCGCGGCTTTATTCGCAGACTGCTGCGTTCCTTCATCTGTTGGATCGAGTGTTTCGACGACGGTCGCCGCGAGCTGCACGTGCCACTCAGTTTTCAAACGCAACAAGTCCGCGCGCAGATCACGGCTTTGAACGATAGGCAACGTCAGCGCGTTGCCCATTGAGACCCGGAGCACTCGTCGCGAAAACGGATCAGCACAAGCTGAGCCCAACAAGATCGCGTCGATACCAAAGGCCGCTCCCAAACGAATCAGCGTGCCAATGTTTTCCGGATCATTCACATCCGGGCAAACGATGAGCGTCGCTCGTTCGCCGAACCGATCTGCGACGTCATCAAGCTGCAAGCTCGGCTTGCGCAGCGCGCAAGCCATCGCACCGCAATGAAAGTTGTAGCCAACCAAATCCGCAACCAGCGCACGCGGCAGTTCGTAAACCGGCACGTCCGGCGGCAACCATTGTTGAAACTCTGCGTAACGTCCGTCGCTGATCATCACGGACTCAATGGTGAAATCGCTCGCCAACAAACGTTTGACCAATCGCGAGCCTTCCGCCACGAAGCGCCCTTGCCAACGCGGATGTCGAACCGCTTTTACGTCGCGATAAACATCTAAACGCGGATCATCGAGAGACTCAATCAAGACCAACGACATCGCGTGATTTCTCAGTAGAACCGGTGAGTAAACGTCGAACGAGACACCAAACGGTGTTGACCATCACACGCGTAAGATCATGGGCGCACACAATTGAATAAAAGTGAACACATAAACCCACCTAGATCAATCACTCCCTTGCTTGACTGGCACTTGGCCCTTGATGCGTAGGGAAATCGCGGCACTCTGTCCTCTGGCGAATTGTTACGAAGCCTCTGGGTTGAAAGCAGACGGCAATCCTGAATCGTCCAACCGTATTTCTCTTGCTTGCGTCGAATGCTATCCGCCAATCGAGTACATCGGCCGATCCGGCTGAATGAACTTGGCGGTGTTGATTTGGTGGCCTTCCCACTTGGCGGCGACGGACGCTCGCACGGCGTCGGCGATTTCGGCATCGCTCCCGCCGCCGCGAAGCAGACCTCGGATGTCAGTCTCCTCTAAACTGAAGAGGCAGTTGCGAACCTTGCCGTCCGCCGTGATGCGGAAGCGGTCGCAGTTCATGCAAAACGGCTGACTGACCGAGGCGATGAATCCGATCCGACCGACGCCGTCCTCGAAAACAAACTCGGTGGCCGGAGCGTGCGGGTTCTGATCGGGGATCGGAATCAGCGACATGATCTCCGCCGACAGCCGCTCGATGATTTCGTGAGCGAACAAAACTTTGTCTCGTTCCCAAGCGTTGTCGGCGTCGAGCGGCATGAACTCGATGAAGCGGATCTCCGCGCCGGTCTCGCGAGCGAATTTACCGAACGGGACGATCTCGGTTTCGGTCATCCCGCGTACCGAGACCGCGTTGACTTTGACCGGAGTAAAACCGACTCGCTGAGCGGCCTGAATTCCTAAGAGGACATTCTCGTAGCCTTCGCGGCGCGTGATCTCTTTGAACTTCACGGGATCGAGCGCATCGAGCGACACGTTGATCCGCCGCAATCCAGCATCCCATAAGTCCTGAGCTTGCTCGGCCAGTAAGATGCCGTTGGTGGTGATGCCGATGTCGCGAACGCCGTCGATCGCGGCGATCATCGCGACCAGCTTGTGCAGATCTTTGCGAACGAGCGGCTCGCCGCCGGTCAATCGGACTTTGTTGACTCCCAGGCCGACGCAGATACGAACGAAGCGTTCCATTTCTTCAAACGACAGCAGATCGGCTCGCGGCATGAACTGCACGTTCTCCGCCGGCATGCAATAAAAGCAGCGAATGTTGCAGCGGTCGGTGACGCTGATTCGCAGGTTGTTGTGGACTCGGCCGAAGGAATCGACCAGCGGTTCGGACATGATGTTCACTCGTAGTCCGGTTTTTCAAACCGGACGGTAGGGTTTGCGAAGACAGCCACAACGGTTTGAAAAACCGTTCTACGGTTCTGCACCAGGATGGACCCACTCAGTCGACCCGTCGCTCCAGTTTTCTTTCTTCCAAATCGGTACGACTTCTTTCAAACGATCGATCAAATATCGTCCCGCGTCAAACGCTTGATGCCGATGCGGGCAACTGACCGCGACCGCCACGCTGATCTCGCCCAGTTCCAAATGTCCGAGACGATGCACGATCCCCGCTTCGATCACCGGCCAGCGAGATCGAGCTTCGACTTCGAGTTCTCGCAGCTTGGCCTCAGCCATTTCTGGAAAGCCATCATAGTCGAGCGCGACCGTTTGTCGGCCCTCGGTCATTTCACGCACCGTGCCCAGAAAGAGCACGACCGCTCCGGCTTGATTCGATCGAACAGATTCCGTCAGTGTGGTGAAGTCGATGGTGTCGTGAGTGAGCTGGATCATGGTTGCAAAACTTCTCGACGCAGTGAGTCCGCGAGTACGTAGCCGTTATCGCTCCGCGTGACGAGCTGAATTTCCAAGCCACGTCGATGAAGCATTCGGCTCGTCACGCGGACCGGCGAGCGACATTTCTTGACGATTTGACAGGAACCCGACTTTTGCACTCGGTTGTTAGCCGAGTGCTGGAGTTTACGGCGGACGAGTATTACTCGATCGCTGCAGCACGCAAGTAGAACGGCGGGCTGAAGGTTTCTTTCGAGCCTTTCTATCGGTTTCTTTGGGAAGCCGGTCGAAGGGGATCTCGAGATGTCCAATAGCTCGAAGGTTAATGAATCGTTTGTTGTGAATGTCGCCACCGATCAAAACCTCCTGCCGAAGCGTCGGGGGCGACCACGGAAGAATGATCGAGGTTTGCCGGATGCTGAGCCGCGGCGCGAACTGGCTCAAACTTATCTGGAGATCCAATCGACGCTGTGGCCGGATTACGTTGCGTCCGGGCTGATTCCGGAGAGCTCCGAGGCAGTCATTCAGCAGATGGCCGACAGTCTGGAACGACGGTTTTTGACAGGGTGCATTGAGGCTCCGGATTGGGGCGCGGCAAACCCGCCGGAGGTTGAGCTTGGTGGAGGTTATGTTCGTTATTCGTGCGACAATTCCAATCCAAGGTCGCTCGACCAGCAGTTGAAAAATGTGTTGGAGCGGGCTGGCCGCGACCGGGTCTTCATTCCCTGGAACTATGTGACGGCCGATGCCGCGGTGAGCGGGACGATCGCGGCGCGTCGCGGCTACCAACTGAGCAAGGGGCTGATCGAGTCCAAGACGTCCAAGTGTCAGCGTCTGTATCTGGATGAGATTGGGCGAGCCAGCCGTGACTTGATTGAAGCACTCAGCTTGGGACGCCTGATTGAAAACGCTGGCAAGCGAATGATCGGAGCGACGGACGGTTTTGATTCCGACCAAACACACTCCAAGCAGATGCTCACTGTGTTTGCCATGCTGCACGAGTGGTTTGTTGATCAACTCCGCAAGAAGGTTCGCCGTGGAATGCGAGATGCGTTCGGAAAGGGTAAGAACATTCGGCCGCCAGCGCTGGGCTACAAGCTGGTTCCGAAGCTCGACACCGATGGTAAACCGGAGCTCAACTCCAATGGGCGAATCGTCAAGGAAAAAGTCATCGACGAGACCACGGCACCGTTCGTTGAAGAAGCGTTCCTGCTCTTCGTCGAGAAAAACTTCAGCCCGCTGAAACTCGCCCGGCGATTCAACGATTTGCTGGCGAAAGGCAAGAAGTGTTGGGAACCTCGAGTCATTGTCCAACTGCTGAATCGGACGACGTACATGGGAATCGAGGTTGATAACAAGAGCAGCAAGAAGGTCGATCCGATGACGGGGGCGGTGACGGTGATCGACCTTCCCCCGGAAGAGTGGCAGCGGCGCGAAGTGCCGCATTTGCGGATCGTTTCCGACGAACTCTTCGAGAAGGCTCAGCAGCGCCTGAAGGTGTGCAGCGAGGCGTTCGCCCCCATCGAGGCCAAGCGCGCGGCTAAACGAGGGATGAACCGAACCGAGGTCTATCCCACGTTGCTGATCCGGCCTGATTGCGCGGACTGCCAACAGCCTTTGGTGTTGGGACGCACCGGCAAATACGCGAGCTTCTTCTGCTCGAACGGGCGCAATCATGGAAAGGGTTGCCGACTGCGAACCTACAAGTCGGTTAAAATTTTGGACGACAAGATCCTCGGTTTCGTCCGGCAGCACATCTTGACGAAGGAGGTTATCGAAACCGCCTTGGCCGAAGCCAATCTCAGCCTCGTCGAACAAGCTCGCCGTCCCAAACAGGACACCCAGCCGATTTTGGAGGAGATGAAGCGAGTGAAGGCGGCACGGGATCGCCTTGTGAATCTGATCGATCCTGATTCAGAAAAAGAGCCGGAAGAGAAACTAGATGTACTCGTCGATAGGCTTCGGCAACGCGAGCGGCGTCTCAAGGAGCTACAACAACAGCTCAAAGACGCGAAAGTTCGCGAGTCAGCGCCGCAGGCAATGACCCCTGTCGATGTCGAGGCGATGCTGCAAGACTTGCACGGCCTGCTCACCGAGGACGTGGCTTTGTCGGCACCGATCCTGGCCAAGCTGACCGGGCCGATTGAGGTCCGCGAGGGTGAAGCCAGTGGCCGAAAGATCCAACCGTGGATCGCACGTTTCCGCCCGAACATCGCCGCGTTCATTGCCGAAGCCGGTCAGCGAATCGACCAAGAGAACCACGCGGCATGGCAATTCGCGGCTCAGGAGCCAGGACAGTCAGCGGACTTTGTGGAGATCATTATCGACGAAGTCCCGCAGTACGAACGGCTGGCTCCTGAATTCAAGGAGCTTCGTGACAAGGGCAACAGCGTCAATTCGATCGCGGCTGCGTATGGGCTGATCTGGTCACGAGTCGCCGAAATCCTGCACTTTGCCGACACCGGCGAGCGGCCTCAGAAAAAGCCCAAGAAGGATTCGTCGAAGGCACCCCAGTCACGGGCACCGCGAGACAGTTACAAGCAGATCGCCTCCTTGGTCGCCCAAATGCGCGACGAAAAGCAGATGGCGTTCGAGGACATCAAGCCGGAGTTGCTGAAGCTCGGCTGGGATATCGGAATGCCGACGATCCGCCGTGCCTATGATTTCGCTCATCGTGAGGAGTTCCGCGAAGCCGTTGCACAAGGTCGGAAGCCGAACCGTGGCAGAAGGTCTGGCATCGGCCACGAAAAGCAGGAGCAGGTCAAGCAACTACTGCTCGAAGGAAAGCTCGGCATCAAGGAGATCGCCAAACTCGTCGGCTGTGCAGTCACTACGATTCGCAGAATCCAGAAGCGGATGAAGTCTGAGTCATCGAATTCCACGAGCCAGCGCCGATCGGCCTGACCTGTCCCAGCCCTCGGCGAACACCACACGGGTCGCCCCCGTGCGGTGCCGCCGTTTTTTATTAGCCCTTGGAGATGCAGGTCCACAAATTGGCGCGACCACAAACTGACCAATGCGATGTCCAACTACGGATATTGTGGAGTCCCTCAATAGTCGTGGTTGGACAACGGCTTTCGTCGCGCACTGTGAATCCAAGCGTGGTGCTATTTGCCGTTGCGCATGGCGGAGATCATTTTCACCGGCGGGTAGCACATTGTTCCCCAGTCTTCGTCGGAGCCGTGGTTGATCCAGACTTGAAGGATGGCGGGGAGCAGCCAGCCCATCATGGTGACGCAGTGCTTTAAGGAGGTGCGGTTCAGGCGGCTGCCGCAGGTGGAGGCTCCGTGAGAGAGTTGGCAGCGGAGCAAATAGATTCTGGTGACGAGGTGCTCCAAGATGTTGAGCCAGCGGCCTTCGACATACCAACTCTGTGCTTTATGCCGGCCGTTTCTTGCTCTGCTGGCGGACTTCGCGGAGGGGGCTTGCCAGAAGTATTGGTTGAGGTATTCGTCTTCCAAAATGCAGAGCACCAGCGGCTTGTGGTCCTGGAGCACGGAGGCCAGATGGCAGGAGCGATCCAGCGCGTGGACTTGTCCCAGGAACGCTTGCCAACTTCGGCGATCGGCGGCGGGTTCCAGAGCGGTTTGATCCCATTGACCGTAGAGCGCGTTGAAGGCGATCCACTGGTGGAGCAGGATTTGATCGGCGTGGCGAACCGGATCAAGCTGTTCGACTTCGCTCAGCCAACTGCACGCTCGATGAAAGCGAATCGCGGTGGGATGCTCGCTGCGTTCGATCGCCAGCCGCTCTTTGTGGGGCTTCCATTGGCGGCGCAGGTTGTGAACCGTTTGCGGCAATGCGGGCATGGCTCGTGTCCTTGTCTGGCTTCCATCAAAACGTTTTGCAGTCGACGACCATTTCGATTCCGGTGCCAAGCCCTGTGAGAGTTGCTCGCCACTATTCAAACCATGCGAGAAGTTCCCTTAGATTCGCGTTATCAACTTATCAATCACATCCACTTGCTGCTCAACGGCGGACCAAAGTTCCAAGAAATTGCCGGCGTTTCTGATCCTTTCTTTGTCCATTTTTCGGACGTAATCGCATTGCGATTCGGCCACACTCAGTATTTTCAAAATCGCCGTTCTCGATTCTTCATCATGTTTTTTCTGTTCGAGCGGAAGGGTGTCTGCTCGTCCGCAAGACGGTCGCAGACTTTTTCGAGCACGAATTTCGGTCGCGAGATCACCTTTCAATCGCACAAGGATTTCTATTGCCTTCTGTGATTCCACTTCGCCCCTTTGACATGACTGAACATTCTTCAGTGAGTCTTGAAGCTCTGTGCATTTTTGAGTTGCAGCACCACGTTCCACCTGAATTTGCAAATGAAGCTCATAGACCGACCTCATGACCAGATGGATAAAAACGAGCGCAAGTGCGCATCTGACATAGATCGGGTGTTGTGCAATCCAATGAGGCGCGTCTTCGCTTAACGGGGGATTGATGACCAAGAGAACGAAAAGCAACAGAGAGCAGATTGCCTCGGCATGCGCTGTTGTATGCCAAGCGAGTCGTGGGATGCGAAGAAGTACCAGTCCCCAGAAACGCCACATTCCCGTCCCCTTTCTTTTGTCTTGCGCGTGAGCCTCGAAATCTTACTGCGATAATTCTGAATTCCGCACGTCGCGCTTCGATCAGCCCTTCGGCAATATCGAATTTCATACGTTGCCGTTCTCCGCTGCGGCTGCGTCGCTGCTCTCTTCAGCCACCTGCTTCCAGCCCGGATCGAACATGAATCGGTTGGTCTTTCCCGCCGGGTCTTGGATGCAATGCAACCGGGAATCGTCGTGCTGCGCTCGCTCCACGACGTACAACCAATAACGCTCCCGCAACTCTGTCGCCTTGTCGAATTGAGGCTTCGTGAGCACTGCATACCCGTCGTCCCAATCTCCGGACATCGACTTCACTTCGATGAATCGCTCGATCGCGACGCCGTCGTTTGACGACTCGACATCATATCCCTCATGCGGGTGCGGCATTTCACTCGGCGTTCGGCCTGCGTAACGCTCGTATTCCAAAACGCGGCTGACCCCCGCCTGATCCGTCTCCGTACGGTGAGCTTGTCCTTCGTCATCCTTCGGCGAGCCATCAACGGGCCGATCGGGCATGACATAGCTGCGCAGCACGGCACGTCCCTTCCGATCCCTGCGCTCACGCGGGCCTCTTGTCGAGGTTTCGCCATTACCGTCGTCTTCTTGGTGTTCATACTCGCCATCACCACCAACATCACCAAAGCCCGTTGGCGTTCGCGAACCGCCGCGAGTTCCCGTGCGTGATCCGGAATTTGGCGACGTGAGACGGTCGGGCCGATTGAGTTCGCCCGGCAGTGGAGTCGGAGCTGAAGCGTCAGTGCCGAGCAAACTCTGGATTGCATCGGCGGTTGATTCTGGTCCCGATGCTGCTGCATCAAGAGCTTCATCGTCGTCACTGTCGGCGTGCTTGTCGGCGTCGAGAGCCAATGGCTCGGCTTTGCTCAGCGGTGCCAATGAGAAGTTCTCTTCAAGGTAATCCGCGACAAACTCCGGCGAACGGGCGTAGCACATTTTGATAGCATCGGAGATTTCCACACCAAACCCGCGACCAAGTTCAATAGCGATTGCCTTCACCATTTTGGCCGGGGGACGATCCGTGAGATACAGCACAGTGTCTTTCCAAAGCGTGTCGGCTTTTCGCGCGTCGCCAACACGCTGATTGTTGATGAATGGGATCACCTCAATCACCTCAATCTCAGGAACGACCTGCCACGCCGTCACCGCCAGCCGCTTGCCTAAGTCGCGAACCGAGTCGGTGCCATGCCGCTGCAAGCCGTTACCAAGCTCCCCGAGCCACAGCTCGAACTTCGCTTTCGACAAACGCTTCGGCAGATTCGCGGGACGCTCGTCTAAGCAAGCCGCAAGAGTCGGCACGTCTGAGAACGGCGGATTCTTAAAGGTCTCGACTCGTAGTCCTCGGAAGTCGGCCGTTTTCTGTTTGATCTGCGGATACAGGTGGTGCTCCAACGGGAATGAATCGTCCGTGAGGGCATAACTCAACGACGTAACCGGTGCCCATTCACCGGCGAGGTTGAGCCAGTGTCCACAATCAGACCAAACACAATCTGGATGCTGCGGGAGAAAAGTTTGGACAACTTGAAGATCGTTGGGCGATAGGTGCTGGCCCGATTTGAAGGAATTGAATTTCTCCAAAATAAACTCGATTGTTGGGTAAAGGGCAACGCCAATCTTGGGCCACATCGTGAAGTGTCGAACGGCGCTGTGAATGATGGGATAGCCGAGTTCATTGGAGCCGAGACAGACGCCTGATGAATACGTCCATTTGTTGCCGGTAGTCAGGATCAACGACTCTTTGCTGAATACGTCACGGACATTCTCCCGGTCCTTCATTGATTGGCTTGCGAAGACTTCGTCGAGACTGCAATACACTCCCAATACCTCGTCAATCGAAGGATTCTGGCCCGCGGCACAGGTCCGAAGTCGATCTAACAGCCCTTCGACACCAGCCGCCTTTGTTCGTACTCCTAATGCGTCCAACAATGGGCGATTCTCTTCTGTGTCAAAATCTTCACGGACGAATCGTTCGATCGAATGCAGTGATTTGTTTTCCTTGGTGCGGCGTAAAAGTGCTGACGGGAAATCCGGTTTGCCGTTGGTGTCCTCAAGGCAAGGCAATCGTCGGAGTTTGGCGATCCATGCGGAAGCTATGGACTCTTTCGTAATCAGCTTTTTTGAACTTCCATTTGCAGCAACTTCCTTCACTTCCGCTGACAACGCTTCCGACCAAAAGCGTTTCGTTTGTGGAAATATCTGAGCGAGAAAACGCCTCCAAAAGGTGTCGTCCTTCTGTGCCATCGACTGCCAGTGCTCCCAAATCCCGTCATCGAAATCCCAATCGGTAACGCGAAATAAATACTTTCGCTTCGCGAAGTTCGCTTCACGGTATTCGTACCGTGGCGGTTCGGAAACGCCACGTTCCTTTAAGAACATCTCGATTTCGGCCGTGTCTTGGCACGGCAAATCTGTCGTCCTCTCATCCAACGACACGAACGAGTTGAGCCTGCTGCCTTCCGACTTTGTCCACTTGCGCCATTGAGCTGGCGTGCAAGAGGCAAAGTTTCGCGAGTAGTCCCTATGGAGCACGTTGTCGTCGCACCACATACCGTTCACAAAATCCGCCACTTCCTTTCCGGCCTCTGCAAGCAAACCTTTTCGGTAGATCGAAGGTTGGCGCGGGGTGAACCACGACGCTTCGCCCAGTCTTCGCTCGACGGTTTGCCGTTTTCCATTGCGGGTGACGTACTCGAAGTCTTCAGGAATCGGTGCCTCGAGACCTGCGGCGATGTGTGCCAATCGCACGCAGTCTTCAAGGTAGCATTCTTTCTGCTCGAAGAAGTGCTCCGACGCCTTTTCAACCAGGTCGCTGACGTCACTGGTATCATCGCAATCCAATGCTGACAGGATCGCTCTTGCGCCATTTACTCGTTCGAGTAGGAGTTGGTCCCTCTCCTTTTTTGCCTTTCGTTCTTGGGACGCGAGAAATCCAAGCCATTTCTGATCCAGAACGGGGGCATAGGTCGCAAGGAATTCCCAGTCCTCGGAACGCAATCGTTTCTTCTCAGCGATATAGAAGATGTCGCTGGTGCGAAACAACAAGTCCTTTCCTTGAACCGGAAAGATGCAGACGTTCCAACACGAATCAGGGTCGTGGACAATCTTGTCCTCCAGGTATTCCCAAAGGGACAGAAGTTGAGGCCAAGAACTTGGCTTGGGGACGTTTTCGCCCGCGAGAGTGTCGAGAATATCGGACTCGCATAACCCGCCAACGCACTCGCGGCGGATTAGCTTTTGCACATCCTCGTCACCAACATGGCGACTGAGGATCGGTTTCTCTTTCTCGCCGAGCAGTTCGCTGATTTGGCTGTCTGACCACACGCCAATAACTGGAGTCGGGACGGCAACACATTCCCCGCGAAGTCGCAGGTCGCCATTCTCCGTGATCAAAAATCGTTTCTTGTGGATCGTGTCATCAAAGGCTTCTTGAATCGCTCCAGCGCAGCTCATTTCCAAATCACTTCGCTCCCGATCACCGTCATCAACGTCTGAGTCGTCGTTGGAATCGACAGCGGTAAAAAGTTGGTATGCCTTACAGCGTTCTTGGACACTGATGTTTGCACTATTCAACCACGCGAGCATCGCCTTACCTGCGAGTTGACCTGCACGCTCAAGCAGCCACCGGTTTATTGATGACGTCGCCAGACCTTTGATCTCAGTTCGCGCCGGATTTTGCATGAATGGCGCATTGCACGCAAAAGGGAGCGAAGTTCTCACTTCAGTCGGGAGAACAACAAATAGCCGCCCGTCCAAATCTGGGCCAAGCACAATTTCCACTTGGCACGTTAGCGGTTTCCGCGAGGAATCGGGGCGAAGGGAACGCGAATTACGAATCTCGTCCTGAGCCTCGTCGGGAAACGGCTCTTCAGGAGAGCGAAGCACGAGGTATTTCTTTCCGGGCGATTCCGAAGAATTAAGCCATTCCGAGTCGGCGACTGGTCCATCTCCGAGTCGTTTCCAGTGAATCTCTTTGTCCTGAATTTTTAATCGCCGAATTGTCTGGAAAAACAAGAGCGACGTAGTCGTGGTCGCCCATTCGTCGAGATTTTTCTGTATCTCGTGCTGAATGTATTTGTTCTTGATCCGAACGCGCACTTCGGTCATTGAAACATTCGAGGCGGGAGCGCCACTCCATATCGGTTCGGTAAAACGCGTCGATCGAAAAACGACGGAGAGCGTGCGTGTGCTGAGGTGAACCTCGTCGCCGAGACTGAATGTGCTCTTGAATCCAATTCCCCGAAATCCGATCGTCCGCAAGTTCTGCTTACTGGAGTCTCCAAATTGGCAGATCGAAGCGAAATTCTCTTCCGTGAAGTCCTCGCCGTTGTGCGTAAAGACGAACTCTCCGTCATTGATCTCAACAGACGCCTTTGTTGCGCCGGCGTCGTCCGCATTCTGTAATAACTCCGACATGACGTG
>JAYUFI010000295.1:0-2304 GCA_043738805.1 Planctomycetaceae bacterium
CGAGATCGTTTCAAAGCGATCGGCCACGCCATCGCCATTCGTGTCACTGACGCGAGTCAATTCGCAGCTCTGAGTGACGCGGAACGCGTTGTCTTTCCAAGTCAGCCCGAAGATCTCGTCGAGTCCCGTTGCGAACCGATGAAACGAAGGAGTTGGTTTCGCTGCATCGACTCCGTCAATCAGATAGATCTCGCCATGCCGCGTGCCCACGGCGATTCGGTGATCCGGTAACACCGCGAAGGCCCCGGCTTCGATGACCGTATCCTTCGGCAGGGGAATGTTGACGATCGGATAATACTCACGTTCCCGTTCTTCGGTTCCCCAGCGTTCGCCAACCTCCTCGGCGCGCAGTGTCGCAGTCGCTGAGAGGGCGATCAGAATCAGCAGACAGAGGAGTTTTGTAGGGTGGGACAAGCTCGCTTCGAGCGCCGGCCCACCATCGGCAATCGCGACGGTTAATGGTGGGCCGGCGCGGCGAAGCGCCGCTGGTCCCACCCTACGATTTCTTGAGTGGTTCATAGACTAACTCCAGCGTTGATTTGCCTTGGGGAATTTGCAGTCGCAGCAGCAACTCGGATCGCTTGGGTTCGTCGGACTGCGATCGCAGTTTCGTTTCGGTCTTGGGAATCGTCAGCCGTAATCGGCCACTTCGGAAGACTCGATCGGACTCCTGGCTGATGTCGCCGGTGAGCGCTCGAAACCAAACGGTTTGCGGCATCGGCGAGACAAATTGCAGGACGCGCTGGAGCTGTTGCTGTTCTGCGGAACCGATTGCCACCGACCGATCCTCGATCTCGATCGTGCCGCTGCGGTACTTGAATGTGGGAATGGACGATTCGCCGAGTACGTAACCACGGAATTGATATCCGACGTTTTTGGGGTAGAGCGGATTGGGATTGGTCCGAGCCTCTTTGGTCATCACCGGCAGCAGCGGCCACGGCGAGTTTTCATCCGCGAGTTGCACGAACGAAACATCCTGCGCGAGAGTGATTGGTTCGCTACTCGGATTGAAATCTCCGGAACCCTGGCCGCTCCAATTCACGCCGATGAAGTCACCCTGCCAGATGGCTGAGAGCGTTCCGGTTTCGGCGTTGAAGGCGTAACTCAGCTTCTCTGGTAGACCGACGGCAATGCCCCGAAAGCCTGCCACTCGACTGCGTCCCCGATACGTTTTGGCCTGATCATCGACCGTTAGTTTCGTACTCACGCCACGGAGGCCGGACGGATCGGCAGCGGACGTGCCGAGTGAGAGGTAGTACCAGATGGCTTCAATCTGCCGGTCGGTGTTGCCATCCAGAATCGTTTTGTGAGCGGCAACACCATTGGGCCAGGCCGTCGGCATGATCGTCCGAGGACGAAACGCGCCAGGGTTTCGCAGGTAGCTGTTGAACCAGCCTGGCTGAAGTCGCTGATACGAGGTCAGCAGGTCAATCCCTTGATTGATCAGCGCGGCCTTCCCATTGAAGTTGTGACAGGCGATGCAATTCAGGCCCTTGTCGCCCAGCAATTCCCGTCCCCCCGCGCGAAGCAGCTTTTCTCGTTCGCGCTCACTTTCCGAGCGACTCTCCGGACTCGGAATTTTCATGTCCGTGCTCTTCAAAATGTCGAGGCGAGAGAAGACGGCCGGTAAATGCTGGAGATTAGCCGTGCCATATTGCGGCATCCGAGTCGCCATGTAGTGGCGGACGCTTTCACCATCGAAGAGCACCTTCTTCATCCAGGCCGGTTGCAGCTTGGCCCCGACCAGCGTGAGCGGCGGTGGGATGCGACCGTCGTCTCCCAGCTTTTGCTCGCTGGTGGCAAAGAACGGGTTGTGTGTTTCGTGAACGCCTCCAAAGTCATCCCGAACATGACAGGCGATACAGTGAAATGCGGTCAGTGTTTTCGCCGCGACAACCTGGTCCGAGTCGGCTTGGGGTTCTTCTCGGAGCGCCGCGACGATCGCCTTGACCTGCGCGTCTCCGAGGTGGAACCGGGGACTGCGGAGACTCGTATTGGACAAACAGCCGCGAGACAGATCCGCAGTTCTCAACGAACCAACCGGCGGTGCCGCCGCAATGCCGGGGAGTGAGTGACACGCAGCGCAGTTCAATTCCTGAAAGGACTTCTTTCCGAGCGCCACCAGCGACTCCTGTGGAACGAGGGCCTTTGTCTGTTGAGGCTGCTCCCCAACCAGATAGCCAGCGATGGCGAGCGACTCAGCGGGAGTCAGCTTCATGTCCGGCATCCGACCGGAACTTCGGACCCGCAACGGCTGAAATAGGAACTCGCTGAGAGACTTCGCACTGTACTTGGCGGCGACAT
>JAYUFI010000296.1:0-2303 GCA_043738805.1 Planctomycetaceae bacterium
GCCTTGAGCATCAGCACGCCGTTCTCTGTGTCCTGGATGACATCGACTGAGGTCATCGTGACGGCATTGGTTGGCTTGTTGTTGGCATCGACGGGAACATTGCTGATCGCTTCACGAACGGCGTCCCCTTCCACCAACACGCCGAAGATCGTGTGCTGATAATCCAAGTTGCGCGTCGGCACTTCGGTGATGAAGAACTGCGAATCGTTCGTGTCATCTAGCGATTTGGCCATCGCCAGCAAGCCCGGTCGGTTGAATTGCAAGTCGGTACTGAACTGATCGTCAAACTTGCCGAGTGTCGAACCGCCCGCCCCCGTCGCGGTCGGGTCGCCACCTTGAATCATGAAGTTGTTGATGACTCGGTGAAACGTGACATTGTCGTAGAAGTTGTTGGTTGCCAATTTGTCGATGTGCTCGGTGGCTCGCGGTGCCAGGTCATCGAACTGCTGAAAGACCATATCCCCATAATTCGCGACCGAGATCTTCAGCGCATTCTTTCGCGGTTGAACGGTTGCGGTGACTCCCGCACTGTTGTTGGAAATTGTGTACGTATACGTCAGCGTTTCACCGTTCGGATCGTAGCCATCCAGCGAGACCAACAACGGCGAACCGCTCAACAATGACTGAGTCGGAACTGTCGTAAACGACGGCGTCACTCCGGTCGGGATCGCCACTCCGGAACGCTGCGAAAGCGTTGCCAATGTTTGCAGACCGGTCAGTCGTGTGTGATCCGGAAAGACCCACGTCGGAAAGATCGTGATGTTGTTGGTTGTCGCCGCTGAGTTGGGAGTTTGATTCGCATTTGAAACTTCCACGAACGGCACGAACTGTCCACCGTCTTGAAAGAGTTGTTTCTGAGCGGTCGTATCAGACGACCAATTGGTACCATAGAACTGTACGCCCGCTGTGGTCAGGCCCTTGGCGAACGCGACCAAATCGGGGGCTGCTGTCGCGCTGAGCATCTGTCGCAATTCCAACCGTTCGATCGATCCGGCCATTTCTCGACCGACGTCAGCCGCGCGGAGATTCCGTGATTGCTGAGCACGCCGGCCCTTGATCGCGCGAGTCCGAAATCCCAAGCCACTCCAAACCGACAACCACGACGACAGTTTCATGTTCGCATTCCCTTGCATTGACTGGCCAAGCCCGCGACCAGAAGTTGAGTCACAATTCGGCTTGTAACTCAGATTTCAAAAGCGCGCGAAGCGGGCTTTGACAATTTGGAGAAGCCGGAGAACCGTCCTGCGGAATCTCACTTCGCGGACGGCGAAATCTGCCGGTTAAGGTGTGTAGACCTGGTTTTTCAAACTGATCTACGCGATACGCCCGGTTCGAAAAAACCGGGCGACAAAAGCCCGCAGACTTTTTCCTCGCCAATTACTTCTCAACCTTCACGGCATCCTGCTCTTCAGCGGACGATTTCTTGAGAAGCTGATCCAGCAGCGGCAGCGCGAGTTCTCGATAGACTCGCTCCAACAGCGGATTACTTTTGATCAACTGCATCATCCGATGCAGCTTCTTTCCCTCATCTTGCGACAGCGGAATCTTTGACGTGAAACCTTTCGAGTCGATGAGCACGGCCACATAACGATCTTGGCCCTCGTCCGTCATGTCTTTGAGCACATCATGCAGTTGCGCTGATCCGGGATCGAAGCGATCGTTCTCGTCGGCGTCGGCCGTGGGCTCAATCGCTCGCTCGGGAAGTTGGAACACTTGTCGGAGCTTGCCAGAGATTTCGCCGACGGATTTGTCCGACGACAGTTGGCTCAGCCGCTTTGATGCGGCCTGCAATTTGTTGAATTGCTGATCCGGGCTGAGTGCTTCCGCTCGTTTGGTTTCCGCTTCGAGTCGCTTTCGCGCGAGCAGATTCAGTGAGTCAGTCGAGACGGGCGCTTCCAGTTGATCCAGAGAATTTCGTGACAGTTCCACTCCGTCCTCAAGCGCAGGAACGATAACCGTCGTCCCATCGGCGATCGTTGGCTCGGTCTTCAGAGCCTGACGAGCCACTCGCGAATCAATTGTGGCCAGTGCCGGCCGCTCCATCCGCGCCGCGCTCCAAACTGAAGCCAATAACAACACGCCGATCACAACTGAGTGCAAAACACTCGATGCCAAAAGTGCAAACGAGAACGTGCGCGTGCGGCGAGAAGCCACTGGAAAACTCCACGGTTCAAAACAGCGTGCCCCGAATGTCACCGCCGATTGTCCCAGTGGAAGTTACGGCAAGTCCAGTTACTTCAGTGGTAGGCTTTGAAAGACATTCTCCCGTTCCAGGGGAAGTTGAAAGCCGTCGGAGACGCGGG
>JAYUFI010000297.1:0-16271 GCA_043738805.1 Planctomycetaceae bacterium
TCGGTTGTCGTCGTCGCCGCCGACTCCATCACCAGGACATCGCACCGCGACTGACTTCCCAAATTCACGTGCCATAATCGCCAGCCTTCTTCGCCGGTCGATAACGGACCACGCAAACTCCCCGTCGAACATTTCACGGAGTACTTCGTCGGCACACGCAACTTCAACTCGGTCACGGTTGCGGTCGCCAACCGTAACGGAAACTGCCATGTCCGCTGTAACTGACGTCCTTGTCGCGAAAATTTTCCTTCGAGACGTCGCTCCAGCGTTTCCACTCGGAGCAATGTTTCGCCAGACGGAGCCGTCCCCCAGACCGCATCGCCATCGGCCCAACGTAACTCCGACAACGGTACGTCCAGCGGATCAAGCGACATCAACTGAGGCAGCTTCGACTCGCTACGAACTTCTGCGGCCCACCGTCCATCCGTCAACACGCCTCGCCCCGCATCAAAGGTCGCGGTCAACGACTGCCAGGGAATGTGAACTCCGCGTCGAGTCGAACGCGAAACACGAGTCGCTTCTCGCATCTCTTCGTATTCCGCGAACGGCACCGGTTCAAAGTATCCTTCAAACTCTCCCTTCGGCCAATCTTTCGCGCGGTTTGCCGGTACAAAGACATGTCGCACTTTGATGGCCGAGTCATCTGCCATCAATTTCGCAGATGCCAACAAACAGAGCCCCGCAACGATCAAAAAAACTCGCCAGAAAAACGCGGGCGATGCTTTTGATTGGTTCCGCATCATTCGCGTCTCCCGGAGGCCGAAATTGGCTCACTGCGCAAAACTTGCGGTGCAATCGTGGGAGCCTCTGCGTTGACGAACCCCGCTTGTGGGACGACCGATGACCCACTTGCATAAAAGTCGCTCGGAGAAGAAAGAGTCATCAGCGGCTGTGGCTGCTTACGTCGTCCGACGCGGTCGATGATCGCCGCGATCACCGCCATCACCGCCCCCAAGACCGCCGGTTGCAACAGCACCTTGACCGGCTCGGCAAACCACAATGCGGCCACAGCCATCGCGAATCCGATGACGAAAAACGTCAGCACGTGGCGAGTCGCCGGAACGCGGATTAACACAAAACCCAAAAGCAGCGCAAGCCCCGCGCCGCAACCAACGACCGCTGATCGGCTCATCGTCCAAAAGAGAAGCGGCTGCGGCGCTCCGAAGCAGCTCAATGGATACACATTGCCTGTCGTCTGATTGGTCAGCATCGACTCCCACGGTTGCATCTCTTCGATCTGCGGTGCAGCGTTATTCAGATCCGTTTTGATTCGCTCGTCCCCGAAATTCGAGACGCGGTTCCAAAACAATAAAGACCGCGTCCAATGAAATTGAGCGGCATAATCTCGCGGAGTCGTGAAGAGATGCTGATCGGGAGGCAGTACGATTTCCCAAATCGTCTGAGCGACCCAAACCGTCGGTGCAAAATTGGGAACGACCGCGCGGTGCTGATTGCTGCCTCGAAAATGAGTCGATGCTTTTGACGAGTAGTCGATCCACAGCGGCAAACGAGATTTTTCATTCGTCTCATTGCTCTCACGATTCTTAGTCTTGTCTCGCGAATGCGGCAGCTTCAAACGGAGTTCGATTTCGCCAGTCGCATTCGTCCGCACCGTCGGCTCGATCCGCCTTCGATGCCACCAAACTCGAAAATCTTGAGGCGAGATTTCCGGCGGCAAAAACAAACTCACTTCGCGCACATCACGATCTAACTCGAACAATGCTTGAGTCCGCCACGGCCCTTCGCTGATCACCGTGCGGATCAACGCGCTATGCACAATGAAATCTTGTAACGCTAATTCTGCCGCCGAACTGATTTTCACCGCGACCGCATTCTTTGCCCCGGTCACTTTCCAGAGCGAGGTTTTGTCCGTTGCCAATTCTGGCTTCCAAGCGTTGTCTTCCAAGATCGCCGTGTGCTTCTCACCCGTTTTCCATTTGACCCGCGTCGCCACGAATTCCGCATCCGAGGATTGAACGATCGGCACATTGACGACCGCTGTTTCCACGCCGTCTGATTCATTGGGGCGATCCAACTCAAACTCCACCCGCACTTCAATCTTGCCCAATTGCGGCTGATCGAACTGCAAACGGCACTGCCGCAATTGATCAATTTCCAAGCCCGTAAAGATCGGCGTCAGCGGCTTTGAATTACCGGACGCTTCACGAAGTTGAATCTTCACTCTCTCCGCAATCGTTCGCGGCATCATCAGTCGAATTTGGTTGAGCGGTTCAAAAGCCACGTCATACGTGATGCGCTGCGACACACCGATCGTTCGCGAATCAAAGAGCAACTCACTGATCGACTCCGTCCGAATCGACTGTTGCTGAACTTTGGCTTTTGCGACAAATGAGGGCGAGCCGCTTTCACAACGCCAAGCAGTCACCGTTCGCGTGGACTCCAAGATATCGAGCACTTCCACATCCGGAGTCATCGGACGCGACAGGCTGACGTCGGTTGGCGACCATTCCACTTCCAGATTGCCTGCGGGAGCGATAATGACCTTCGAGGCTCGCTGACCGCTCGCAGCGACAAACGGCAAAGACAGCTTGAACTCGGTCCCTTTGCCATCGGTCGGAATACTCCGTTTCGTCTTGAGCCGGATTTCAAACTCACCATCGGTTCGACTTTTTCGATCGACCAAACGAACTCGCAACGCCCCTCCGGCCGGTGTCTCTTCGACGGAAACTTGCTCGACCAATTCTGGAGTAATCGACGTCACCATGTCCCACGCTTCCGCTTTGAACGTCGGCCAAGGTAACAGCAATTCGTGCAGCGACCCACGATAAACTCGCAACTTCAGGGTTGTCTCCAATTCAGCTTGCCCAGGACTTAATCGCACGACATGCAACGGCTCGACTGAGAAGTACGGCTCAATCTTTTGGACGTCCAACAGCAGCCGAAACGGTTGCTTGAGAAAGCGATAAACCATCAGCACTCCGCTGCCGCCAATGGGCGCGGAAAAGCCCGGTACATCGCGCAGGTCAGACGCGCTTCCGGAATGCAGAAAGCGGTCCTCCCCCTCTCGCTTGCGCAGAGTCACCCCTTCCCATGCCATCACCGGAATGACTCCGGTTTGTCGTCGCGCCTCTTCGACTTCAAACCCTTCGATCACGGGCAGCGTCGTCGCGTTCGCGGGAATTTTGGCTGACATCGTCCACTTCAATTCGATCTGACCAGACGTCGGAGCCAACAAGTTGACGACTCGGCGCGTCGGCGAACCCGGTACGGGCAGACTCTCTTTGACTTCGCGGCCGACGACTTCCAAAAACTCAAACTCCGCAGGCAAACGAACCGTGAGTCGCTCGAACGTTCCTTGATTGGAACCGACTGTCTGTGTCGCTTCGAGGATCAATGAATCCGCTCGCAGATCAGCAGCGATGACCGTGATCGCTTGCAGTTCGGGCTTCGCTTCGGACAGATCAGTCACCGATTGCCAACTGAGGTCCAGTAGATTTCCCAGCCAGTTGGCATGAATCTCGGATCTGCCATTTTCCATCGGCTTGGTCGTCACCACGCCACGATCAGGCCCCTTCGCGGAAACTTTCGGCAACGGAACGTTCAATTTGAATTCGTTGACAGGTGACGTCGGCAGACTCAACAACACACGACGAGCTGCCACTTGACGCCGAATCGGGACCGACATCGTCAGCCTCAACTCATGCTGTCCCTTGCCTCGCAACCAACAGCGATATCCCGCTTCACGGTCGAACTCTTCAAACTGTGACTCCCCCATTCCAAGATGCTCGACTTTCAGCAACGTCGCTTCGTTCAAACGTAACGGGACAAGCACATCAACGGCTTCGGGATTGATCGAGATCATCACCGTTGTCTCAAGCGTCGCCGTCTCATCGTTCGCCTCAATCGCTCCCTGAAATGAAATACTGCTGATGCTGAATGGCGGAGCGATCGGGCCCGTTCCCGTTTCACGAAACTTCAGCCACTTTTGAAACTCCTCAAAGTTGGCCCAGCGTGGAATTCGGCGAAGCTGCCCGTCGGCTCCCAAGAGTTCGATAACATCCTCCGCCGTTGGCAGCACACCGCTCTTTTTTACGGGCACTGAAGCGTCCGCAGGTTGATCCCCCGTCGCCGACTTCGTCTCAGCCACGCTCTGTGCGAAGGAGGTCGTCGTGCAAAGCAGAACAACATTGAACATCATGCTGAACAAAATCGCGCAAGCGAACGGAACGGCGTCAGACCTTCGACACATTCGCCGGAGGACCGACCACGCAAACTTTCGTTGAACTGACTGATTCCAGCATTGGGGCATGACACGGCTCACGGGGTTGGCCTGTAACGACTGCTCTCGCAATATACTTCGCACCCGAAATGCTCGACAGCAGGTTCCGAAAACGTTGCGGCATTCGCACATCGCAAAAATGCTGCGATCACAATAACTGTTGCAGAGCGTCGTGAATCGCGGATCCATTGCTGCTGAGCAAATCGGGAATTTCGATATCAACCGGCTGGCCATTCATGCGAGTGACCCGGCCTCCCGCCTCTTGGACCAGCAAGATTCCGGCGGCCATATCCCAGGCTTTCAAACTGCCCGACCAAAACGCATCAAGACGTCCCGCAGCAACATACGCGAGATTCAAAGCCGCCGAGCCCGTGCGTTGAACCGTCTGCACATGCGGCATCACGTTGAGCCACTGCTGCACGGCACGATGCTCCGGCCGGCAAGCGACAGGCATACTCGCCACGACCATCGCGTCACGCAACGCAGTCACACGCGTTGGTCGAATCGGCTGTCCGTTGACAACCGCGCCGCGACCTCGAATGGCCGTGAACAGTTCATCGCGATTCGGGTCAAACGTCACGCCGACCATCAACTGTTTGTGGAATTCCAACGCAATGTTGACCGCATAATACGGAAAGCCATGCACGTAATTCGACGTCCCGTCCAACGGGTCAATCACCCAACGCCACGGCGAGTCGCTGTTCGTTTCCGCGAGCCCTTCTTCACCAAGAAAATTGTGGTCGCGGTACTGACCATGAATCAGTTCGTGAATGCGGTCCTGCGAAGCGAGGTCCGCTTCTGTGACGAGATTTGCGGGACTCTTCTCACTGACGGTGAACCGCCCGGCCCAGTCTTTCAGGATCGCTCCGGCCTGACGAGCAGCATCGGTTGCGATCGCCAACAAGTCGTCTGCATTTGTTTCGGAATCAGGCCAAACGAAATCAGCGTGGTTCATTGCTCTTCCTCCATGGGGCGTTTGATTTAGCAGGAGCATCTTCCTGAGCCGCGGAGAGTCTGACAACGCCGTCGCGTTCCGATTAAGTGGATTGTGTCGATCACAGCGATTGAGAGAACGGAGACCGTGCGATCCAGTTGCACTCAGCAAGTCGAACAAGCGGTTGGTCGGGGCTGGGGACCATAATCAACATAGAAAAGAGGTAACGTGCGAAGAGGGTCAACGACCGCATTGGTAAACCGGTTGTATCTTTCCCGCACTTGATCGAGCGCTCCGATGTGAGCGTTGATTGGAGCCTATTTCAACGAGGAAGTCTCATGGTCGAAATTAGCCCTCAATTGGTCGTGTTCTTGGTTGCGGTCGGCGTCTTCACGGCGTCTGCGGCGATCATGGATCTGCGTATTAAGAAGATTCCCAACAAACTGACGCTGCCGTTCTTCGGTGCCGGCATCGTGTATCAACTGGTCTTCAACCAGTTGGGCAAAGGGATCGGTTCTCCGGGATTGATCGATGCGTCGGCAGCTTTCGCGGCGGGCTTCGGCTTGCTGTGGGTCTTGTGGATGATTGGTGGCGGCGGCGGCGGCGACGTGAAATTGATGGGCGCGTTGAGTGTCTGGATCGGCTTTAAGCTGACCTGCTTTGTGCTGGTGATGAGTACGATCATCGTCATCCTCGGCACGATCGGAGTCATGCTGATCAGTGCTTTCACGAAAGGTCTCTATCGCACAAAAGAGACTTATCTCGCGAATAGCGACGCGCCGAAAGGACAACCGATAGCGGCGGAAACTGCCGGTCAACGTGCGAAGCGTCGGGTGATGGGTTACGCCCCGCCGGTGGCTTTAGCGACGTGGTTGATCGTGTTGTACAAGCTGCCGAAGTTTCCGCAGTTTTAGAGCCAGTTGGTTGAGCGGATGAAACCGCAGCGCTATTTCCACGAGCGATTCATGAAACGTCCTGCACTCCTATTGAGCCGTTCACAACAACCGAAGCGTCATCGCTCCGGCGTGCTCAGCATGGAACTGGTGCTGACGTTGCCCATCCTGCTGTTGATCCTCACCGGACTGTTTGAATTCACCTTGTTGTTTTTCGCCAGAGGCGAAGTGGTCGAAGCGAGCCGCGTGGCTGCCCGCAAGGCGACATTACCTGGCGTCACTCAACAAGACATCGAGGACGAAGTTCGTAAAGTATTACACCCACGATTTCACCAGTCGTTACAGATAGATGCGATGCTGGGTATGAAATCAGGGGATGTCGTGACCGTCGCAGTCACCGTTGATATGGGATCGGCGGCTCCGGATTTGTTATGGCCGATTGGCTATCGCTTGCAAGGACGTCCTTTGTTGTCGGAAACATGTATGATCCGAGAATAACTCGGACAGAAGAAGAAGGAGAATCAGCAGTGAAACTCACTCCGGCAAAAGTCACCATGCTGATGCTGTTGGCTGTGACAGGCTTGATCGGGATTTACGTCGTTCGAGGTTTGTTCGCCGTCGAAAAGAAGGTCGAACGACCTCGGCGAGTGACGATTCCGATGGCGACCGCGAACCTGTCGCCAGGCACGAAGATTACTCGCGAACATATCGGCATGGGCCCGTGGCCCGAAGCCGAATTGAAGGAAGACATGCTCCGCAGCGAGCGAGTCATCGTTGGCCGTGTGCTCAAAGAGGCGATCAAAGCGGGCAGCCCGTTGCGTGGAACTCAGTTGTATGAGCCAGGCGAGAACGCGCCGCTCACGGTCACCGAAGGCAAACAAGCGATCTCTATTCCGGTGAAGAACTCGGCAGAGATGGTCGATGGCTTGGTTAAGCCGGGAAATTATGTTGACGTGCATTTCACACTCGATACCCAAGCCGCGAACATCCTTGATTCGCGTATTGGTCGATTAGGTGGCGTGAGTATGACTCTTCTTAAGGGTGTTAAGGTTCTGGCTCTTAATAAGAACTTCCGACAAGGCCCAGTCCTGGCAACCGGTAACTCGGTCACGTTGGAGTTGGCTCCAGAACAGACCAACGTGGTCTTAGTCACACAGGCCAAGGGAACACTTTCTCTCACTTACAACCCGGCTGGTGAAGGGGATGGCGGAATCGCGCTGAATAACGCCGACCGTGCGACTTTGTGGGAAGTCTTAGGAATCAAAAAGCAGGCTGCGAAGAAGCCCGGACCAGATCCAGAAAAGCCGTTCGTGACCGAGTCGTTCAAAGGTGCTCGTGGTGGTTCAACACAATGGGACAAGAACGGCAAGAAGTGGGACGGCAGTGCTAACGCGGGCTTAGGAAATGGTTCCGGTTATTCTCGGACTCGTGATTGGCCAGCGGGATCAGGTGCCGGCGTTGGAGGTGGCGGTGGAGCTGGCGGTGGCACGTATTGGGGGAGCGGGAGCTACTCTGACCCCTACGACTACAACGGCCGGAACGGTGGATGGGGCGGCGTGAACGGAGATGACTTCGATCCGGCGGATGTCTTTGAGTCCTCTGGTGGTGGCCGTGGTACCTCAACGCCCGGCGATGCGACGGAGCCTGCTGCTGATCCGGACATTCCGGCAAGTGCTCCAGGAACGGCTCAGCGCGGGATTCGTTCTCGCACGAGTTCCATTTTGCGAGCGACTCCCCAAACGCACGGCCCGACAGCGCTGCGTGATTAATCGAGACGAAGACTCATGACCGGCGTCTGAATTCTGGTCGCTGGCGTATATTCCCTCCGAACGAATCTCGTGACTGACTCCGATGCGACACCTTCCCCGGTTCAACTCGAAGCTCCGAGCGTCCGCGCGAACTGGCAGCATGATGCCGGCGATCGCTGTGGCGCTCGTCGCCATTTTGAGCGGCGCGGCACTGGTCGTTGACCGACTGTGGTTGGACACGGCACACACAGAACTGCGAACCGCTGCGGAGGCTGCAGTGTTAGCGGCGGGACGAGAACTCGCGAACGACGATCTCTTGCGCGATACATACAATCGGCAATCGCGCGTGATGAAAGCTCGATTGGCCGCCGCTCGCATCGCGGCGGAGAACTTTGCGATCGGCGATCCGCTGTTACTCAACACCGACGACAACGGTGATGTGCGCGTCGGTCAGTTGTCGATCGACGAAATCACCGGCGAAGCGGTCTTCATTGAGACTGACGAGAATCCAACCACAGTTGTTGTGAGTGCTCGACGAACCAACGATCGTCAATGGCCAGTTGATCTGCCGTTTCGCACGCTGGCTGGTCCGAACTCGGCGGACGTGGTCGCGATCGCTGAGGCAACGTTGGACAACCACGTCATCGGCCTGCGATCGGTGGATCATCTGCCGATCCCGACTTTGCCGATCGCAATTCTGGCGGAAGCAATGACGCCTGTGTTGCCGATCTCACTGCAATCAAAGAAGCCGAACTCGCGCTCAAAACCAAATTCCAACAAAGACGGCGAACACGATGCACTTGGCAACGCATTGCCGATGCCGACGTGGAAGCGCGACATCGAACAACGACGTGGAAACGATCGCTTTGCGTTTGACCCGATCGACGGAGCTGTCAGCGAAGAGTCGGACGGCATTCCGGAAATTGTTCTGCGAACGGTTTCCCCGAACGGCAAAATTCCGGACGGCAATGCGTTCGTGGTCGGCTTGCGAACGGACCTGACGAACGACGATCTGCGGTATCAAATTGTGGAAGGCTGGTCCGCTCGCGATCTGGAACCGTTTGGTGGTGAGTTGATGATGAATCAAGGACCGCTGACGTTGACCGGCTTGCGCGGCGTCGATGCGGGGACAGTCGGCGGATCGTTGCGACGGATGATCGGACAACCGCGTGTCTGTTTGTTGTATGACCGAGCGGATGTCAGTTCGAACTCGGAAGTCGCGCAGCTCAACTGCATCGGTTTCGTTGCGGGACGAGTCATGTCAGCGATTGAGTTTTCTGAAAACGTGGTCGAGATCGTGCTGCAACCGACAGTGATGACCAGTCGATCGGCGGTTGTCGCTTCTGAAGTTTCTGACGTGATGAGTGGGATGAGTTCGTCAACAGCGCACGCATCTGGCGACGTCGCGAGCAATCGTTACCTCTACAAATTGCGGCTCACCAACTGAGCCGCGTGACTTGGAAAGAAATCGTTTTGTCAGGTTCATTCACAACAAAAGCCTGACGAAACGAGGAGTGACATCATGGAAGCCACGATCAAGAAGCCGGGCGATCCGCGACAAGCGTTTCAGCGGTTGAAGACTCATTTGCACCGTCGCATGATCGACGCGATCGACATGTCGAAAGCGGGAACGCTCAACGAGAACGAACTGCGCAATCAGTTGCGTTCGTTGGCCACGCATCTCTGCACGATGGAGGCTGTCGCCCTGCCGCCGGAACATCGCGACGTCATGGTCCGCGAAATCATGGACGAGATTTACGGCTTCGGGCCGCTCGAACCATTGATGAATGATCCGGAAGTGAGCGACGTGCTCGTGAACGGTGCGGATCGAGTCTTCGTCGAACGTCGCGGATTGCTCGAAGCGACGGACATCAAGTTTGCCGATGATCAACACTTGCTCCGATTGATTCATCGTTTGGTCGGTCGAGCCGGTCGCCGCATTGACGAAGTTTCGCCGATGGTCGATGCGAAGTTGCCAGATGGCTCGCGTCTGAACGCAGTGATTCCGCCGCTGGCACTCAAAGGACCGACGATCTCGATTCGTAAATTCATGTCGCGCGCGTTGATGTTCGAAGACATGGTACGGCTCGGTTCGCTCGCGCCAGAGATGGCCGATTTTCTGATTCTCTCGATTCGCGGCCGATTAAATGTGTTGATCAGCGGCGGTACCGGTGCCGGTAAGACGACGATGCTCAACAATGTCAGTCGTTTCATCTCGCCGAACGAACGAGTCATCACGATCGAACAAACGGCCGAATTGCAGCTTCAACAGCCCGACGTTGTCTCGTTAGAAATGCGACCGGCAAATGTCGAAGGCAAAGGGGAGATTTCGCAGCGTGAGCTGCTGAAAAACTGCCTGCGAATGCGGCCCGATCGGATCATCGTCGGCGAAGCACGCGGCGGCGAAGTACTCGAAATGTTGCAAGCGATGAACACCGGCCACGAAGGTTCGATGAGCACGTTGCATGCAAACGATACGCGCGATGCGCTCGATCGTATGGAAATGATGGTCGCGTTGGCCGGAGTCGATCTGCCAACAATGGTCGCTCGGCAATACATCGCGTCGGCCATTCATCTGATGGTTCACATGTCGCGTCTCAGTACGGGTGAACGCAAAGTGACGCGTATCTCCGAACTGTGTGGCTGCCGTGACGGCGTCTATCAGATTGAAGACATCTTCGTTTACCGCATGACCGGGATCGGGCCTGACGGTCGTTCACGCGGCTCGTTCTATTCGACGGGGCATGAACCGCTCTGCTTCAAGCGATTGAATGCGGTCGGCTACGAACCGCCGAAGGGCTTGTTCTTGGCTCGCGAACTTTCGTCCGGGGCCAATTATCGACCGAGTGTGTAATCGCTCGATGTCAGGTTCAGTCAATGACTCTCTGCTCACGAACCAAGGGTCGCTCTCATGGCCGTTGACCTCCCCATTTATCGACCGATCGAATCGCATCCGAACTTCGCGGGCATCTTGCGCGAGCAAGAACGCTTTGCGGGAACCGATGACGATCGGATGAGCAATCAGATCAACTCGTCGTTCGATCGACTCATGCTTCAGTCGGGACTCGATATCTCGCCGACGACCGTGATCATGCTGTGCCTGTTGTCGGGCATCGTGTTCGGCGGCCTGATTCTGGTGTTTCAAGAGAACCTGTTGTCGGCCACGGTCGGGCTTGTCATGGGCTCGGTCGTTCCGTTGTTGTTTGTGATGTTCACTCGCATGAGACGTCAGCGACTGATGACGCAGCAGTTGCCGGGCATGATTGAAGAGTTGGCTCGTTCGGCGAAAACCGGACGGAGTATCGACCAGTGTTGTGCGATGGTCGCCGATGACACGCCAGAACCGCTCGGCCCTGAGTTGCGAGTCTGTGCTCGCCGAATGCAAATGGGCGAAGACGTCGCATCATCGCTGCGAGATTTGCCCGAGCGGACGGGGCTCGTCGCATTGAACATTCTCGTGACGACATTAGCTGTGCATCAGGAGACTGGCGGCGATCTCGTGATGGTTCTCGAACGGTTGGCTCAAACGATTCGCGATCGGTTGTTGTTCTTGGGCCGACTGCGAGCCATCACGATCGGCAGTCGTTGGACGGCAATTTTGATGCTCGCCTTGCCGCCGCTGATCATCCTGTTCTTCACACTGCGCGAACCGACTTACTTGGCCCAATTGATGAGCACCTACTGGGGCAAATTCATGACCATCACGGCTGTGATTTTGGACCTCATCGGCTCGATCGTGGTCTTGTCAATTCTGCGAGGCAGCCAACGCACTTAACGAGTGAGAAACGTGGGGCATGTTTTCAACGTGCCCATTACCCATCAGACATGAGCATGATGAAATCGTGCTCCACGTATTCGACAACGAGCAACGAGATCGCGACGGTCTAAATCATGATCACAACTACTGGATTCTTGATCGCATTTTACAGCCTGTGTGGCGTGATCGTCACTTTGGCGTTGACTCAGTACTTTCGCCGTCGGCGTCGCGAAAAACTGCTGTCGCAGCGACCACACGAAGAGGTCGCTCGACTCGATCGTTTGCAGTTGGAACTGAAAGAAGCCGAACGACGACACACCGAACGGCTACAGAATTCTGTGAACGTTGCCGTTGATCCGCCGCATCTGTCGATTGTCAAACCGCAAGCGGCCGCCGCGATGATGCCTTCAACGGCATCGAGCATTTCCTCCGCAGCCGCGAATACGTTTGCTGAACAGGATTCAGTAAGTGCCGCAGCAAACGGTGGCGTGCGGTCGTATCAGCCACCGGGATTGGGAGCGACGACCTGGCAAGACCGGACTCTGTTCTCGGCGTCAACACAATCCGGCTGGCGCGGGAGCGCGGCGATCCCTCGGCTTGAACCACAAGACGTTCCATCGGTCGGCACGAGCGATTACGCGTTCGGTTCGTCAACGCCAGTGCTCGCGTCGTTCTTGCCCGAATCAGAAGACTCAAAGCGGACGCTGGCTCGCGAACTCAAACAAGCGGGAGACTACGCGCCGCACGCTCGCGAGAACTTGGCGGCAACTCGATTTTTGTTGATGATGGGAGCGTTGCTCTTCGGTGGCCTGTTGGTCGCGATGTTGCCGAGAGTTATTGAGCGTCCACTGTTGTTGGGAACGCTCGTGCTCGCAGCGCTTGCTTGGTCCGTCCCCGCGCTGATCGTTCGCAGTCGAGCGAAGACACGTCGCACCGATATCGAACTCGCGATCCCGGACATGATGGACATGCTCAACATGTGCGTGAGCCAAGGTCTGACGGTGCCGGATTCCATCGGCCGAGTTGCTCGCGATTTGAAGCCCGTTTATCCCGCGCTGGCTCAAGAGCTGTCGATCGTTGTTGATCAAACCAAAGTTGGTACGTTGAACGAGGCACTCACGAACTTCGCTGAGCGGATCGACATTCCACAAGTGGATTCGTTCGTGTCGCTCGTCACGCAAACCGAACGGATGGGAACGAGTGTGTCCGACTCGCTCACCGAATACTCCGACACGATGCGTGAAAGCTTACGTCAACGAGCCGATGAACGAGCGAACCAAGCGTCGTTCTCGCTGTTGTTTCCGACGGTGTTCTGCTTGATGCCTGCCGTGTTCATGTTCTTGATGGGACCGGCCGTTATCGAAATGGCCAAGTTCACTGAAGCCGGTGGCTTGCAAGGCTTGAATGACGGACGTCAGGCGTTGCGCAGCGTCAACCAACAACAAATCCGCTCCGGCCGAGCCGGTGCTGGCGGCACAGTCGGCGGTGCAGGTACGAACCAATAGAGCGGCTACGTAGGTTCATAACAAAACACAAAGCCCGGTCTCCCAACGGAAGACCGGGCTTCACTTCCGTAGCACGGTTTTTCAAACCGCGCATCATCTCGACTCCGTTACTTCTTCGCCGCCGCAAACCGGCGAGCGACTTCGTCCCAGTTGATCACGGCGAAGAACGCGCCGATGTAATCCGGACGGCGGTTTTGATACTTCAAGTAGTAAGCGTGCTCCCACACATCGAGACCGAGGATTGGGGTGTGACCTTCGGAAAGCGGGGAGTCTTGATTCGGGGTGCTTTCGACGAGCAGCCGTCCGCCGCCGTCAACTGACAGCCAAGCCCAACCGCTGCCGAAGCGAGTGGTCGCGGCTTTCGTGAACGCTTCCTTGAACGCTGCGAAGCCACCCAGCTGAGCGGTGATCGCGGCGGCCAGTTCGCCAGTCGGCTCGCCGCCGCCGTTGGGCTTCAAGACCGTCCAGAATAGCGCGTGATTAGCGTGTCCGCCGCCGTGGTTACGGACAACCATCCGAATGTCTTCCGGCACGCTCGACAAACCGCGCAGCAAATCCTCGACCGACTTCGAGGCCAATTCCGGATGCTTCTCAATCGCACCATTGAGATTGGTGACGTAGGTCTGATGATGCTTGGTCCGGTGAATGTTCATCGTTTGCGCGTCGAAGTGCGGCTCAAGGGCATTCTCGGCGTACGGCAGTTCGGGCAGTGTAAAGGCCATGACAAAACTCCTGTGACATTCGTGCGATCGCAGCAACGCGAGACACGACGACTTGTGAAAACGTCGAGTAATCCACTCGACCAAATCTCGGCGAAGGCCATTACAACCACCGCCACGACATCCAGCATTGTAGGCGTTGCCAATGTCGTCACAACCAATACCGTCATGAGTTTCACCGTGACGGGAAAGGAATCACGACGCCCGCCTGTTGCTCAGTAACCGTACCGCGACCGTTAGCCGTGATTATTCATGCTTCGGGGAATTTTCGTGACAGAGTGTGTCATTGAAGCCTGAAGCGCAAGCGAAGGGATGTTGCACGACTCCTTCGCTGCGCCCCGTTCCCCCCGGAGGCACGGGCCAGGAGAGTCGCTGGATCGACATCCACGAAGACGATCTCGACGAGTCGCAGATGGCGACGTGGATCCGTCAGGCGGCCGCCCTGCCCGGCTGGGGGAAGTCGTAGTCGGCGAAGCCGCATGTCTGTCGCCGTCATCGCTCCGAGTGACGAGCCGTGGCCGAGCGACTGACGTGAGACAACAGGGATTGAAAATTGGTGATTCGCTATTGTCGAACGATGATTTTGAACGCGACCTTGCGGTTGGCCCGCGTTCGTTGGTGGCTGGGGCAGTGAGAGCAATCAGCATGTGGCCAGCAGATTAGCTGATCGCTGCCCCGTGCGTCTCAACTTTTCGCTGCTTCATGGGATGATGGCAGTTTGATTTCTGAGATCAGTTGACGATCATCAAGTCGTTGCAGTTGGTGGCTTACAGGAGATCCTGATGGCGCGTTTCGATAAACGAACGATTTCTGACATCGCCCGGCTGGGCAACTTCGGTACGTCGGTCGCCCACTACTCTCGATCACTTCTTGACGGGGGGTAATTTGAGGCGCTCCGTCAGAATTCCGATCACCCGATCATACGCCTCTAATTCTTCTTTTTCGGTACTCCATTCTGTGATACCTGCCTCCTCAAATGCCTTCCATGAATCACCATCAAGGATTTGCAGGATCGCAGTGAGCGCACGATCGCAAACACGGCCTTCATTCAAGCCTCCAGCACCACGGTCAATCCGCGCCGGCCGCTGATCTTTCAACGCGGGTTTCAGCAATTCGATCAAAGCCGGATCAGCGACTTCGCCCGCCTCAAGGACCGCTTTATCCCACTGTTCTAACTCCTTGTCTGGGATCTTTCGCACCTCGCGTCGGAGAATGGGATTGTGCTTCAACAGCGCGGCTGAGATGCGGGCGACATAGGGCGGTCTATTCCGCCAATCAGCAGAGTGCCTGCTGAGCACACTGAAATAGTGCCACTTGTCCTTTTCACAACCTTGCACCAGCGGCTCCAGAAATTCTTCATTCCAAACGCTGACCGTTGCGGCGTCCCAATAGACGACATCAGGCTCCTTTTGGAAGGCGTCGCGGTAGTAGGCCAGCACGCGTGGATCGTCGGCATACTTGACGAAGAGATGGGGCACCAACAGGTAGCGGACGTTCGAGTCGCGTGTAGCCTTCAGCGCCGGCATATAGTCGTCCAGCGTTAGGCTTTCCTGCACCTGTGGCAATTCGAACAAAGCCTTCATCCGGGAGCGATACTTTTCAAGATCTCCAGGAGCTGCGAGGTACTGCCTCATCTCTTGGATCATTCCGGTCCTCTCCGCCGCCGAGGGGTATCGCCACTCAAACGTAAACGATGGCTTATCCTCTGCGGTCTTGTATCGCTTTCCTCCCCTGATCTCGCTGTCGGCTTTCGCCTGAACCTCGACGCGCAGCCCGGTGACAGGAGGCAATCCCAAATTGCCAGAGGCGGACTCGAAGGCATCTCCGTAGAAGCGGTGGCGACCCGGAGGCAGTGTCTTGATTGAGCGGAAAGTACCACTTAACCCGCCCGTAGACAGAGCCTCCCCCGAGGGAATCTCCTTTCGAGTCATGTCCAGATTGATCCAAGTTTGCCCGAACTCGAGCGGCTTCTGCGTGTGGTTCTCCAATTCCAGGGCCAGCCAATGTTTGTCCGCCAGCGAGGCGGACGGCTTGAAGAGGAGTCGGGCTGAAACCACATCACTTTTCCACAAGACGGCGGTACTCCAGCCATCCGTTTGAACTTCCTCAGCCTTACCTTCGGGCGGACAGCAGAACATCGCGATCAAACAAGCCAGCAAGACTCTCATCGCCGTGATCTCCCAATCAGGCTCATCGATCCTGAGCCAATATTCCCAAAATCGGCTGAGCCTCAAGCAGTCAAGAGCCGCCCCGCGCACTCAAGGACAGCATCATACCAACTCGTCGTCTTTGCGAGTCAATCGCTTGGGTGGGGACGCAGGTCTTCTTCATTGACCCTCCGCGAGTGGCATGCTTTAAGCTGTGTGTAGCATTAGAAACCCGCGTTTGACATTCAATTGCCCTAACGGCCTCAACCTTGGAATCAGCGTCCACTCCAAGCTTCTTGTGCCTGCGGGTGGCCCAGTCCGCCGCGGC
>JAYUFI010000298.1:0-6076 GCA_043738805.1 Planctomycetaceae bacterium
CGCAGTGATCTTGTGGGTCTTGCTGCAACCACCTCATCGCGCCGCAGTGGCTGAAGGACAGCAGACGGTCGTCGCGATCGAGCCGATTCGCGTGGTGGGGCCAAAGCGATTACTGGTCTCTCGCGAGACACCGTTGCAGCGACAGTTGCAGGTGTTGGAACTCGCGACGCGGCGCGTTTCTTTTCCCTTGCTGACTGTCAGTGGATCGATCATCGCGCGCGTGCGGCCGGGGAAGGATGAAATCCTGGACCGTTGGCAGTTCAGTACGTCCGAGCTTTCTGCAACATACTCGGATTGGTTGAAGGCCAAAGGTGAAATCGAATTTGCGGAGCGGCAGTTGGCCAAGACGGAAGAACTCGTCGTCGCTGAAACAGCCTATCTGGCGTCGGTTGCCAAGCGGTTGGAGTCGTTGACCGCCAACGGCGGAGTGCCGGAGAAGGAACTGCGGTCGGCGAAGGCCGATCTTCTCAAGGCTCAGTTGCAGGGGGACAAGGATGTCTTCTCAGCGAAATCGCAGTTGCGGCTGGCTGTTCGCGCGAGGGAACGATTGGAGCGAGAACTTTCGCAAGCTGGCATCGAGCCGTTCGTATTCGACCGCACTGTTGAGAACATGGTGTTGATCGTGGCTCATGTGCCGGAAATCAAGATGGCTTATGTGAAGGAGGAGCAAGCTTGCGACGCGCGATTTTATGGCTTGCCCGATCGCATGTTTCCTGGCCATGTTGAGACGCTCAGTTCGATGCTGACTCAGGACCGTCGGATGCTCCGCGTGCTGTTCGATCTGAGTGACTCCAGTGGTGTCTTGAAGCCGGGGATGTTTGCCGAGGTTGGTCTGGGGACGGACGAGCGAGATTCGCTGCTGGTTCCTTCTTCCTCTTTGTTGCATATTGGCAGTACGGACTATGTGCTCCTTGCCGATGGGGACGAGCATTGGCGAGTTGTGGAAGTCAAAGTCGGCGAATCGCACGACGAGGCGTATGAAGTGCTGGAAGGCTTGCAACCCGGAGCCCGTATCCTCGGAGATGGTGCCGTACTGCTGAAGCCGCTGGTCGTGAAGGCCCTGAAGACCGCAACGACTGAGGCCAAGCCGAAGTCGTGATACAAGCTCCGAGGCTGTGATTATTCGTGGAGCACGATTTCATCGTGCTCGTCTTCGGGCATGTTGGAAACGTGCCCCACGTTTTGCGAAATAGGCCAGTATGCACGCGACCGCACACAAAGATGAGCACGAGGCGACAGTCGTCTCGCACGGCTTGATTGCTGGACTGATTCGTTTCGCGATGCAGAAACGGCGTTTCGTACTGGGGCTGGCGTTGCTGATTTCAGCGATGGGCGTGTGGGCGTTTCGACAATTGCCGATCGACGCTTATCCGGACATCTCGGCTCAGCAGGTGCTGATCATCTCGCAGTTTCCCGGACGTGCTCCGGAAGAGATCGAGCGGCAAGTCACAATCCCGATCGAGCTGGCAATGGGGAGCGTGCCGAATGTGGACGTGATTCGCTCACGCACGATCTTCGGACTGTCGGTCGTCGAGATCGTGTTCGAGGAGAATGTGGAAAAGTATTTCGCTCGGCAGCGCGTGCAGGAGAAGTTGGCGTCACTGAAATTTCCCGATGGAGTCGAGACGGAACTCGGTCCACTCGCGACAGCGTATGGCGAAATCTATCGCTACGAACTGAAGTCGGAGATCGGTCACGACCTGATGGAGTTGCGAACGATCAACGATTGGGTCGTGATTCCGCGATTGATGCGCACGCCCGGTGTCGCCGAGGTCGCGAACTTCGGTGGCCGCGAGAAGCAGTACACGTTGAAGCTCAATCCGGGGCAACTTGAACGATACAGCTTGTCGCTCTCGGACGTGATCGAAGCGGTGCAGTCGAACAACGCGAACGCAGGTGGCAGCATTTTGCGTCGCGGTGATATGTCGTTCGTGATTCGTGGTCGAGGGACGCTTCGCAGCGAGCGAGACATTGAGGAAACCGTCGTCAATACGATTGGCGGCACGCCGGTATACGTGCGCGATGTGGCTCGCGTGGAGTTGGACTCGCGCGTGCCGGCGGGAATCTTTGGCAAGGACGGCGTTTCGGATTCGGTGGAAGGAATCGTGCTGATGCGTCGCGGGGAAAACCCGTCGCGCACATTGGCTCGCGTGTTGAAGGAGGTCAACGAACTCAACGACAACATCTTCACACAAGACCCGCGACTCAAGGGGGTGCGAATCGAAGCGTTCTACAATCGAGAGTTTTTGGTCAGCAGCACGCTGAGCACGGTGACTCACAGCGTGTTGTTTGGGATCGGCTTGGTACTGCTCGTGCTGTTGGCGTTCTTGGGCAGTCCGGCAATGGCCTTGTTGGTGGCTGCGACTGTGCCGTTTTCTTTGCTGTTCGCGTTGGTGCTGATGTGGCTGACCGACATTCCGATTGGGCTGCTGTCACTCGGTGCGATCGACTTTGGCATCTTGGTGGATGGCTCTGTCATCATGGCCGATGTCATCGGTCACTCGCTGGCGAAGCGACGGGTTCAGCAAACGGCAGACGTTTCCGCAACGGACTCGAAACACGACTGTCGCGAGACGATTCTGCACGCAGCAGTCTCTGTCGAGCGGCCGATTTTCTTTTCGATGCTGATGATTGTTTGCGCGTACGTGCCATTGCTGACTCTAACCAGCATTGAAGGATTGTTGTTTCGGCCGATGGCGTTGGCAGTCATCTTCGCATTGCTGGGAGCGGTGCTGTTCTCGTTGTTCCTGCTGCCGGGCCTGTCGTCGGTGCTGTTTCGCAACGGCTATGAAGATGTCGAAAACCCGCTGCTGCGACTGCTGCGTCCCGTGTATGCCAGAGTATTGCGAGGGTTGCTGAAGGTACGGTGGCTGGTGCTGTTGGCGTCAGTCATGGTTGTCGGTGGCGTGAGCTGGCAGTTGCTGCCGCGATTGGGCTTCGACTTCTTGCCGTATCTCGACGAAGGGACGATCTGGGTTCGTGCAAACTTTCCGGAAGGGACCGCGTTAGAGAAGACCTCTACGTACTCCGACCAAATGCGGCGGTTGATTCGTGAGTTTCCCGAAGTATCGTTCGTGATTTCGCAAGCGGGCCGCAACGACAGCGGCACTGATCCGTTCGTTCCCAGCCGTGTGGAAATGCTGGTCGGCCTGAAGCCGATGGAACAATGGTCGGTGCCAACCAAGCGTGAGTTGATCACAGCGCTGGGCCAGCGTCTGCGCACGGAGTTTCCAACAACGCGATTCAACTTCACACAACCAATTATCGACAGCGTGACCGAAGTGACCAACGGAACGTCAGCCGACTTGGCGGTCGAATTCTCCGGCGCGGACTCCGACGTATTGATGGAGTTGGGTCGAAAGACCGTCGATTTGTTGCGCGAAGTTCCCGGCGCGCTCGACGTGAACATCGAGCAAGAAGGTCCGCAGCCCCAATTGGTGATCCGGCCAGACCGTGCTCGCTGTGCGCGATACGACATCCACATCGACGACGTCAACAAGCTGATCAACACGGCGCTCGGCGGCGAACCGGTCGGCACGCTCTACGAAGGGGAGCGGCGTTTTGGTATCGCAGTTCGCTTCGATTGGGACTTCTTGAAGTCACCGGAGTCGATCGCTCGGCTGCCGGTTCACACGAAAGCGGGTGTTCCAGTTCCGCTGTCTCAGGTCGCCGACTTTGAATTACTCGATGGGCAAACGCTGATCGCACGTGAAAGTTCTCGCCGCCGTATCACCGTCCGTTGCAACATCGACGGTCGCGACCAAGGGAGTTTCGTGGCCGACGCTCAACGCCGATTTGCCGGTGAGATCCAAGTTCCGGCCAGCTATCAAGTCCGCTGGATCGGCATGTTCGAGAACCTGGAACGCGCGACTCGGCACTTTCTGTACGTGATCCCGGTGACGGTCGCCATGATCTATCTGTTGTTGATGATCACGTTCCGCACTCAACGCGAGCCGCTGTTGGTCTTGCTGTCGGTCCCCTTCGCGCTGATTGGTGGAGCGATCGCTTTGTACGTTCGCGGCATGACACTGAATGTGTCCAGCGGAGTCGGCTTCGCGGCACTTTTCGGCGTCTCAATCATGAACGGCGTGCTGATGATTGAATGGATCACGACACTCCGCCAACAAGGCAAGCCGCTCGATGAAGCGATCATCGACGGAGCACTCGACCGCCTGCGCCCGATCCTGATGGCCAGCCTCGTCGCGATCCTCGGCCTCGTCCCAGCCTCGCTCGCAACCGGTCTTGGCTCCGACGTGCAACGTCCGCTTGCGACGGTCATCGTCTGGGGCTTGGTCAGCTCAATGCTGCTGAGCCTGCTCGTCCTGCCGGTGCTGTATCGCATCGTCGCTTCGCCCACGAAGCCAACGAATGCTCCGGGCTAACGCGCATTGCTCACGAGCCATTGAAGTCTGAAACGCAAGCGAAGCCGTGCCAACAAATTCCTTCGCTTGCGCGTCAGGCGTGAATTACAAGCTCACTCGGCTATCGGCCGCATCGAGCATGAAGCCTTGGACGCGGCTGACCAACTCACTGGGATCGAGCGGCATCCCTTCCAGCAGCAGCGCGTTGGCGAATAACTGCCGGCCGCACTGTTTGATGAACGGTGCGTTGTCCGCATTGTCGGCCAACGAACTCAGGCGAGTAATCAACGGAGCTTGTGGGTTCAGCTCGAAATCCTTCTTGGACAGAGCGAATTCGCGGTCCCCCATCGCCATCACTTTTTGCAATTGAGCACTCATCGAGCCTTCGGCGTTCACGAGACAGCAGACGCTGTCGGTCAGACGCTTTGACGCGCGGACTTCTTTGACGTCGTCCCCCAGTTCTTCGCGGAAGAGTTCCAGCACTCGTTTGAAACCGGTCGATTCGGCGGCAGCCGCTTGCGTCTCTTCGGTCTTCGCTTCTTCCGCCTTCTCAGCGTCGCTCGTGGGAGGCAATTCCACCGCCGCCGAGTCGATCGCGACGATGTCCTTTCCCTCGAAGTTGCGCAGGTTGGCCAGCACGAACTCGTCGATCGGGTCGGTGACGAAGAGCACTTCGAGCTTCTTGCGGCGGAATTGATCGAGATTCGGATTCTTCTCCAACGACTTTCGATCCGGCCCGGCCAAGAAGTAAATCTGCTTTTGTCCTTCGGGGGCTCGCTTGAAGTAATCGCTCAAACCGGTCAGCGGCTCAGGATCGCCGATCTTCTCCGGTGATTGGGCCGACGTGGCAAAGCGGAGCAATCCGCCGATCTCTTCGCGATGCTCGAAGTCCGAATGCAGCCCCTCACGCAGAGTGATCCCGAACTGACGGTAGAACTTGAGGTAGTCTTCCGGCTGATCGGCGGCGACCGACTCCAAGTGAGACAGCACTTTCTTCGTCAGCACTTTCTTGATCTTGCGGAAGACGGTGTTGTCTTGCAGCGCTTCGCGAGAGACGTTGAGCGGCAAGTCAGCCGAATCCACGAGGCCGTACATGAACCGCAGGTATTCCGGCAGTAGTTCGCGGCAGTTGTGTTGCACCAAAATTCGCTTGGCACACAACTGCAAGCCGTGCTCGACGCGGCCGAAGCCCATGCGTTCGAGGTTCGTGTCCGGGCAATACAGGATCGTGTGGAATTGAAACGGCGAATCGCTGGTGAGATGCAAATACCACAGCGGCTTATCCCCCGCTCCGTGAGTCAGGTGCTCGTAGAACGCCTGATATTGCTCGGCGGTGACGCTGCTTTTCGGCTCGACCCAAATCGGCTTCTGCTCGTTGACCAATTCGCCCGACAACTTCACCGGGTGTGGCACGAACGTGGAATACTGCGTGAGGATGTTCTTCAAACGCCACGGCTTCGTGAACTCGTCGAGATCTGCTTTGAGATGCAATCGAATCTGCGTACCGCGAGTCAGCCCCTCCGCCGGCTCGACGGTGAACCGCCCGCTTCCATCCGACTCCCACCGCCAACCGCTCTCTTCGGAGTACGACCGACTGAGCACTTCGACTTTGTCCGCCAGCATGAACGACGAATAAAAGCCGACGCCGAATTGCCCGATCAGCGACAGCGGATTGCTGGCGTCGTCTTTCGGTTGCTGCGCCGCGTTCTTCAGAA
>JAYUFI010000299.1:0-6071 GCA_043738805.1 Planctomycetaceae bacterium
GTTAAAATTCTTTAGGTGAATGGCAAATTTTAAGTGACCTGGAGGTAGGACGGGCACTCTTGCCCGTCTGTCGCTTGACGACCAGGAGTGACCGAAGTCGTTCGCCTACTTCAGTCCGTCGATGTAGCGCAGGAATTGGGCGTCGAGCAAATCGAACTCGACTTGGAACGCCTCTTTGAAATCGGCGATTCGTTCGCGGGCGGGATAAGTCGAGAACGGATCGCGGGCGGCGATGTGTTTCAAATAGGTCGCGTAGTTACGTGGGCGGGTTTCGACCAGGAAGAAGGACAAGGCCCAGGATTGGGCGTAGAAGTCGAGAACGGCTGACTCATACAGCGAGTCGCTCTCGATAAACGTCTTCAGCGATTTAGCGGCGCGGCGCGTCTTGGCGTAGTTTTGAAAGCTCAAGTAGCGATCACGATTGATTCGCTGCTTGGCAGTCCAACCGGTGGAGCTGTCGCGAACCCCTTCGGGTTCAAAAACAGTGGCCATGCCCTCGACGACCCATCGCGGCGTTTCGCCGACTCGCGAGTGCAAGCCGATGTTGTATGCAATCTGATGTGTCGCTTCGTGGATCATTGTCGATTTGAGATCCCCTTGGCTCGATCCAAAGATCGGTTGACGATTGCCGAAGTGCGGTGAATTCCCACTGAGGATGTTTGGCTCGTTGCTTGGCTCATTGAGCTGTTCAATGAATTGTTCCGTCTCAGCCCGTTGCTCCGCGAATGGAAATCGAGCGTGATGATCGAGCGCTGATACCGCGACCGATTTGTCTTGCGATTCAAACAATGCCACACGATTTGTACGTGGCGAGTAATAACCCAGCATCCCGGTCATCGACTTCGCTTTGTCCGCCTGAGCGTAAGTGGTGAACTGCTTTTGGTCCGGAAAGATGATTGCGACGAGCGGGAACTCCGGATCAGCGAGCGAGAAGCCGCGCATTTTGAAGAAGCGTTGCAGCGTAGTGTATTGATCCTCAAAGACCGCCGCGTAACTCGCCGCTTTGCCGCTTGCGGCCAGAACGAGATAATGCCGCGTCGCCCCGATCTCGAAACCTTTGCCGAACTCGCGTGACAGTTGGTTGCGAATTTCCGTTGTGGGAAACGCCTGAAAGCGGTCGTTGAGCGGCTTCAGCTTGGCGGAGTTCAAGTCAACGTCGTGCAGCCGACCAGCTCGATCGAGCAACGTCCCTCGGTCCTTGTCTTGAGCGAGCATCCTACCGGTCGTGACGGTTTTGTCGCTGCGCACTTCGACCGAGGGCGATGTCTCTCGTGCTGAGGCGGTGACAACTGGCAATGCTGCGATGACCGACAATGCCGTTGAGATAAAAGACCAAATGGGACGCATGATGCCAATGTAACTCGCAGAGTGCTCTTGAATGCTCGACGCAACGAGCGACAGTTCGATGAGCAACTCTAGGTTAGAAATCGCCGGTCGGCGTGAAGTTCAGCAATCGGTTATGGATTGAATGTTTGAGGTCACGACGAACTGCGTGGGTTGCCGCAATCGCTTTCTCGAAACCTTCAACTCGGCGCAATGATGAGAAAACTCGTATTGCCTCAATGTCACTTGTCGTGATAATTCCGCCCGTTCAATGTGTGGTTTTTCCAACGACAGGACTCGCCCAGGCCAGCAGGAAGAGGCGTCTCGCGAGTCACCCTCACAGCTCTTTGCTCACAAGTCGGTGTTGGCCAAGGATGGTCGGACCCGCACGTCTCTGGAGTGTCTTGCGGAGCAATCCCGACATTCCGTGCTTGCGTGAGACGTCTTGTCCTTCCGTTTGGCTAACCACTCGCTTGCGCGTCGTGCTAGTGGTCGAACAACTCGGAACTGTTGACTCAACCTTTTGATCTCACCTCTGAAGAGCGAATGAACGCAGACGAATCGACACACGGCTGTCGGCGAGTCACGCCGCCAGTATCAAGCTCCTGATCACGTCCTTTTTCTCTTATTGAAGGAACGGTGCTATGGCGACTGGTCGTGAACTTCTCGAAAAAATTTCCCAGCAACATAGCCCCGAAGTGTTTCGGCAAGAACACTGGGTCGGCACGTTTGCGGATTACCTCGACATCAGTTGTCAGCATCCGGGAGTGAATCGCACGGCGTACCAACGGTTGTATGACATGGTGATGTCTTACGGCACGTACAACGTGGAGAACTCGAAAGAGAACTTCATGCGGTACAAATTCTTCGACGACCCCGATCACGGTGGCGATGATGCGATCTTTGGCCTGACCAAGACGCTGATGGACTTGGTCAACGTCTTCAAATCAGCCGCACTGAAATACGGCAGCGAGCGGCGTGTGCTGTTGCTGCACGGCCCGGTCGGAAGCTCAAAAAGCACGATCGCTCGACAGCTCAAGCATGGGCTGGAGCGGTATAGTCGAAGTGACGCCGGAACGCTGTACTCGTTTGGCTGGAAAGAGGTAGACGGCAGCATCACATGGTGTCCGATGCACGAATCGCCGCTGCAACTCGTGCCGGATGCGCAGCGAGACTCCGTTCGCGACTTCATCGAGACCAACCGCAAACCGTCGGGCAAAGTGGGCGAACACGAATACCCGCTGGAATTCGCTGGCGAACTTTGTCCGCTCTGCCGCTACGAATTCCGCGAACGACAGATGACGTACAACGGAGATTGGACCAAGGTCATCGAAGACGTTGTCGTCAAACGCATCTTCCTCTCTGAGCAAGACCGCATCGGCATTGGGACGTTCCAGCCGAAGGATGAGAAGAACCAGGACAGCACCGAACTGACCGGTGACATCAACTACCGCAAGATCGCCGAGTTCGGCAGCGAGTCCGATCCGCGAGCGTTCAACTTCGACGGCGAGTTCAACGTCTCGAACCGAGGGATGATCGAGTTCATCGAAGTCCTGAAGCTCGACGTGGCGTTCCTGTACGACCTGCTCGGCGCGTCGCAAGAGCACAAGATTAAGCCGAAGAAGTTCGCTCAGACCGACATCGACACGGTCATCATCGGCCACACCAACGAGCCGGAATACCGCAAGCTCCAGTCGAACGAGTTCATGGAAGCCCTGCGCGACCGCACGATCAAGATCGACGTGCCGTATGTCACGACGCTGTCGGACGAGATCAGGATTTACACGAAGGACTACAACGAAAAGCGAGTCCGCGGCAAACACATCGCCCCGCACACGCTCGAAACCGCCGCGATGTGGGCGGTGCTCACGCGACTGGAAGAGCCGAAGCATCACGGTCTGAGCCTCATGCAAAAGATGAAGCTCTACAACGGTAAGACCCTTCCCGGTTTCACGACCGACAACATCGTGCAGCTCCGCCGCGAAGCCAAAGCCGAGGGCCTGCACGGCATCAGCCCGCGCTACGTCCAAGACAAGATCAGCAACGCGCTGGTTGTGAACCCGTCGGCAACGAGCCTCAACCCCTTCATGGTGATGAAGGAACTGGAGAACGGCCTCAAGCATCACTCGCTGGTCGGGGCCGAAGAGGTCCGCGAACGGTATCGCCAACTGATCTCCGTCGTGCGGGATGAGTACACCGACGTCGTCAAGAACGAAGTCCAGCGAGCGATCGCCGCCGACGAAGACGCGCTGATGCGGCTCAGTTCAAACTACATCGACAACGTCAAAGCCTACACGCAGCGTGAACGGGTGAAGAACAAATTCACCGGCGAAGAGGAGCAACCGGACGAACGCCTGATGCGCTCAATCGAAGAGCGGATCGACATCCCGGAAACTCGCAAAGACGACTTCCGCCGCGAGATCATGAACTACATCGGAGCCTTGGCTCTCGACAGCAAGAAGTTCGATTACAAGTCCAACGAACGCCTGCAAAAGGCGCTGGAGATGAAGCTCTTCGAGGACCAGAAAGACACGATCAAGCTGACGAGCCTCGTGTCGAACGTCATCGACAAAGACACTCAAGAAAAGATCGACATCGTCAAAAGCCGCCTCATCCGCAACTTCGGCTACAACGAAGAGTCGGCAACCGACGTGCTGCAATATGTGGCGAGCATCTTCGCGAGAGGAGATTCGAAGAGTGAGTGACCCACTCAATTAATCGTGCGAGTGTTTTGTTGAAAGCAGGAATGACGCCATCCTGGCGTCATTTCGCTCAATTAAAAGATCCGCAATTAGCAGTCGACCTCAATGTCATGCAATCCTTCGCCTAACTCCATCAACCGTTCGTAACTTAACCCTGTCCTGGAATTGATCTGTCCGGAGGACAGAACCTCCCAATACCTTATAGGATCGTTCTCGTTCCTCGCCAGCCGGAAAGCAACTGAGTCTCCTCTAAACTGTACTTCTACTTTCAACGTTTTCATAATTTACTTTCAAAATAAAGAAGCCGACCAAACGCTCGGCAAGACGTGCGACCTGCGGCCGCTTGACACCCTCTTAGACCAAGAGAACGCTTCAAGTGTTCGCCGGAATCAGAATAGCTTTTGAAGTTTTGGCGGCGGGACATCTGCTCGTGAACGATTGACTTAAACATAAATGAGAAGGCACGCCACCGTTATCAGGTGGCAGAAAACGACTCGAGTGATACGTCATTAGAACTATAATAAAAATTAACGCTGTAATCATTAATATCTGGGGGAATAAAAGGGGGAATAAAAGGGGACAGGTCCATTTTGTGAGAGTTCCGTTTTGAGAGAAACTTAAATGGCATCGACCGGCAACCTGAGCGTCGCTGACGCCACAAAGCAACTCGTTCACAACGCGGCCCAAGACGAAGGAGTTTCGCCTGGAGAACTAATTGACCGCGCGGTTCGCGACCACGTTTTCTTGCGCCAATTTCGGTCACTGAGCGAGCGTCTGGCCGCTCAGGTGAAAGACCAAGGAATCCAGTCCGACGAAGATGTCTTCGGGCGGATTTGACCGGACAACATCAATGGACGAAGGGCAGAAAAAGGGGCAGAAAAAGGGGACAGGTCCATTTTAGGAACTCACGAATCGGTTCAGCTTCCGCTGATTGGGAACTAGAAACGACACCATCCCACGAAAGATTCGCGAGCTAATTCGAGCTTTGCTTTGAGAAGGCTTTGTGAATCGAAGCGGGAAAGGAAGTCACCGCAACTTTCAGCATCCGAACGGACGCCGCATCACGGTTTCTCGGAATGAGGGTGATGATGCGAAACGCGATCAAGAGCTTGAAGTTGACCAAGCCATTGAGGAATCAAAGTCATGACTGACAGTGCCCGCTATGTGAAGGTTGTCGAATGGTCTGACGAGGATCAGTGTTTTGTCGGGCATTGTCCGGGGATCATTGGGCCGTGCTGTCACGGAGGTGACGAGGTCGAGGTCTATCGCCAACTTTGCGACATCGTTGACGAATGGCTGGAGATCGCCCGACAGGACAACCGCCCGTTGCCATCGCCAACCGCCGGTCGAATCATCTCGGAAAAACTTCTCGCGTCGGCATGAGTGCATTGCCGGGAGACTAATTGAATTCCGCCTCCATCTCACGTGACTTTATTGAATCATGACCGACACAGAACTTCTCGAACCGAAATCGCGAGTGGGAACGCCAACATGGGAAATGGCTCGGTTCCATCCTCTTCAAGGAGAATGGACTGAAGAGGATTACCTGGCTCTGAAGACTCGGCAATTGATTGAATTCACCGACGGGATTTTGGAGTTCCTGCCGATGCCCAACCGAATGCACCAGACGTTGGCTCAATGGATGTTTCTTCGGCTGCATGGATTTGTCGAATCCCGGAAATTGGGCGAAGTTTACCTCACGCCGCTGCGAGTCAAGATGCGGCCAAGTAAGTACCGTCAGTCCGATATTGTGTTCTTGTCGAAGGCCCGCGTCGCCAAGTTGAAGGATATGACGGAACCGCCGCTCGGAGCCGATTTGGCGGTCGAGATCATGAGTGAGGGGGAAGAGAACCGCGTTCGCGATTTGCAGGTCAAACGCCTCGACTATGCGGAAGCCGGGATTCCGGAGTACTGGATTGTGGACCCCGAAGCGCGGACGGTCACGGTGCTTGCGCTGGACGGCGGGGAATACTTTCCGCGTGGCGTGTTTGGCGAAGGTGAAACGGCGGAGAGCGGGCTGCTCGACGGATTCACGGTGAATGTCGC
>JAYUFI010000300.1:0-2292 GCA_043738805.1 Planctomycetaceae bacterium
CGTCAACGAGCCCCAGCCGTCGCAGGCAGAAATACGGCGTGGCCATGAACTCAGCACACGGTTCCGGTTGCGATAGGGCGAGTGCGAGCAGTCCCCACAGATAGAGCTCATCGTGAGCCGAGAGGCCATCCAATCCGCCGATCCGAACCGTGGCCTGTTTCCGGTTTCGGCTGCGGTCGGTGAAGAAGTACGACGTCTCGAAAGTGAAATTCGGCCGGAGTGACTCGGCCGAATCGAGCGGGCAAAGGGCGTGCTCGACGAGACTCAGTTGGGCACTCGCCGTGGTGAGCGAGTGATGTCTTTGTGGCCGAATCGGAAGACGGCGTCGCATTTCGATGACGAACGATACCACGATTGCCGCGAAGCGCTGATTGACGCGGAGAACAAACGATGTCCTGCTCGCGAAAGTTTCTCGGAGAAAGTTTCTTGACCGGCCAACAGAGCGCGTTGTTTGTCAATCGGGCAATTGTGCGAAGCGTGGTAGTCTTGCCGCCGTGCCTGAACCAACCGCGCGTCGAGCCACCGTCATCACGTCACTCAACCTCAAAGGGGGAGTCGGGAAAACACACGTCTGCTGGCTGATCGCCGGTGTCTGCCAAGAGCAGAACCTCAAGTGCCTCGTGCTCGACCTCGACAAGCAAGGCAACATTTCAACGAGCTTGCTTCCGAACTTTGACGCCGGTGTCGGCACCGATGCGTTTTTCAACCCGGCGATTGATCCGGATCTCTCAACACTGATCCGCAAGACGGCGTTCTCGTGTCTCGACGTGATCCCCGGCAGTTTCGCACTCGAACACTACAACCTCACCGATCCCGCTCAATGGAAGTCATCCGGCCTCGTGCTGTCGCTGGTTGATCCGCTCCGCGAGGCGTCCGCTCTCTACGACTACATCCTGCTGGACTGCCCCGCCGACATTTCGCTCATCACCTACGCCGCTCTCTGTGCGTCCGACTTCCTGCTGGTTCCGCTCGAAGCTGCTCAGTGGGGAGCACTCGGCACACAACACGTCCTCAAGACCTACGAGCATGTCCGCCAGCAATACAACGTGGACCTGCAACTGCTCGGCTTCGTCGTGTCTCGTTTCAAGCGGCGGCGGAAGTATCAAACCACGTACCTCAAGCAGCTCCGCGAGCATTTCGGCGAAGACGCTTTCGAGACGTTCATTCCGGACCTCTCGACTTTCGAGCAAGCGGTGACAGACCGAATCCCCGTCAATCTTCATTCCCCCCGTTCCCATGCCAGTCATGTCGCCCGTGAATTCTTTGCCGAAATCGAACGCCGCGCGGAAAGGCTCCGAACAGTCCGCGATGTCCGCCGCCTCGGCGGCGTTCGGGAGCCAGTCGGGGCTGTCGCTTGACCCGACTCAAACCGCCGTCCCGCCCGATCAACAAGGCCGGCGTCGATTGCCAAACTCCTATTTGATTCGCCGCGAGCAACTCGCCGCCGATCCGACGCAGCCAAGAAGAATCTTCGATGAACGGGAACTGAGTGAACTCGCCGCGTCGATTCAATCACGCGGCATCAAGCAACCGCTGACCGTCCGCTGGGACACCGCCACGAGCAAATACATGGTCATCGACGGTGGCCGTCGCTTCCTCGCTGCTGAGCGACTTGATCTCGCAGAGCTTCCCTGCTGGATTCAAGAGGGCGACTCGAAGGGCGTGCTGGTCGATCAAATCGTCCACAACTGGCAGCGTGCCGATCTCCGTCCTGAAGAAACCGCCGACGCTCTGGCCCGGCTCCGCGACGAATTCGCTCTCTCGCAAAAGCAAATCTCGGAACTCACCGGCAAGCCAGCCGGTGAAATCAGCAAGTTCCTGGCGATCCACGACCGCGTCGTCCCCGAAGTCCAACAATTGGTTCGCGAGCAGTCCGAGACTGATTCGCCGCTCACGATGCGGCATCTTTACAACATCTCCAAGCTCGCCGACGCCACCGCCCAAAAAGAACTCGCTCGCGAGATCCAGACAAAGCGACTGACCGCGCTCGAAACCGAGCAGCTTGTCGCCAAGCGACTGACTCGCGGTGACCGACCTCGGACACGAAGCACGCTGCGGGCGTTCGTCACCTCGACGGCGAAAGTGACCATCTCATTTCAGAAGCAATCGGTTTCAATAGAGGATCTCATCGGAGCGATTGAAGAAGTCCGTGCGCAACTGAGTGAGACTGAAGAGACACGCCCAAGTTTACCCTTGTCGAAGGGATGCTGACCGAACAACACACCGAAGCCGCTTGGTTCCATCGGCTGCCGGCGACGGTCGCGCGATCGCCTTCGACGTGACGGACATCGC
>JAYUFI010000301.1:0-2290 GCA_043738805.1 Planctomycetaceae bacterium
GTGAATTGTCAGGTCGTGGATCGAGCGGAAGTTGTACTCGCGCAAGAATGAGCCGACTTGCTTCTCGGTCCAATCGGCCGGAATCGGCGAGACGGCGTAATACGTCTTCTGACCCACATCGAGCGGCCCCGGCGAGTCGCAGTACGCGATCGAAACGCCGCGCTGAAACTCCGGCATCAGGATGATCTCCAGCGGATCATTCGGGATCGTCACGAGGTCACGTTGGCGAACGAACTCAGTCGTCACCTCCAACGACTTCTTGGCGAAATCGACGATGCCGTCGCGAGCGGGGATCTCGGCATACGCCTTGTCGAGCGCAGCGGTGATGACTTTCTGCTGTTGCTCGGGTGACGGCTCGGCGGGAACCTCGCCCTCCCGTTTTGGGTCGGCTTTGAGCATCACGCCGCGGGCGATCGAGTACATCTCGGCCCGGACGCGGCGCAGTTCAAACTCGGCGCGGTCACGGATGTCAGGCCGTGATAAGCCGCTGCCCAATGAGTATGCGAGCTTCGCGTCGAACAGTTTCGCTCCGATGCGAAAGTTGCCCTTTGCGTTCGGCAGCAGTTCTTTTTCGAGCCATTGTTGATGCTCGTCAATCGCTTCTTTGACCAACGGCAGCACTTGTTGAAACGCCTTTTGAGTTCCCTCTGACAGCTTGCTCATCTCCGGCTTCACCATGTTGTCGATGATGCTGAGCACTCCACGATTTTGTTTGATGGCGGTCTCCGCATGAATCGGCGGGACACGCTTGGGGTCGAGCGTCTTGCGGACGTCGCTCAGAAATCCCGGTAAGCGTTCGAGCCGCTGAATGACGTTGGCCACTCGCGTTTCAACCGGAGCGAAGTCGCGAGCCATCAATCCGTAGACCGCGTTGCCCGTCAGTTGCGTGTAGAGGACCGGGTTCCAAGCCCATTCCTGCAACTCGTCGAGCCGCCACAAATCTCCCTGCAACTGCTGCGTGAGCAATTGGTAATCGACTTGGTTGTCGCGCGAGAGCAACGCTCGGTCGATTGCTTTCAGCTTCGCGAGATAGCGTTCATGAACAACGTGCTCGCGTTTCCGCATGTCGTCGGTCGGGTAATCGACTTCGTGATCGTAGAGATGATCGCCGAGCGTGGTCGCACTGATCGGCGACCACATCGTCATCTCGCGAATGTATTGCCGAGCGGCTTCATCGAAGTCCAAATTGGCTTTCGGCGCAGCGGGGAATTCTGACTTCGCAAACGATCGCCAGTCTGCCGCGAGTTCGAGTGGATAGTCCGTGAGGATGCTATCGACTCCGGCATACATCGCGGCGAGCCAGTTCGCATGTTCGATACCAACCACAGTCGGCCCAGCCATGAAAACACGTTTGCCTGCTTTGTGGATGCGAGCCACTTCATCGCGTGTCGGCAAAAAGCGGAGATAAATCCAGTCCTCGTCCTTCTTCGTCAGCGCGGTCGATTGCAACTCGATCGCGAGCCGCGCGACCTGCGCGGACGCATCCGCTTCCTTGAGCCTCTCACGCACTTGGTGTTTCTCAATCGTGTTCCCAATGAACAACAACCGACCGAGCACACCTTTCGCCTTCGCCGCTTTCACACAATCCGCTTCGATGTTCGGAGCTTTCAGATCAATCGCGATCAACTCCGAGTTGTGGCCCTGCTTCGCGATGACATCGAGCACTTCATCAAACGTGGGAATCCGGTCGGCGTTGAATTTCTCGTGGAACCACGATCCCGCGTCGAGTCGTTTGAGTTCATCAAGCGTCCTCTCGCTGACCGCTCCACGCCCATTCGTCGTGCGATCGACCGTCTCATCATGCACGCAGACGAGATGCCCGTCTTGGCTACGACGCACATCGACCTCGAACCCGATCCGCAGTTCCAAACACGCGCGGAAATTGGCCAACGTGTTCTCCGGCGAGTGCTTGAGCAACCCGCGATGCGCGACGACGAGCGGCGTCTGCTCTGCGGTCGGCTTCTCTGCGAACAAGCTTGTTGAAACAAGGCACATCAGGACGACCAACGCTGCCAGTAAGTTTCTAAGCATTTCAAGCCTCTGTCATTTGGGGGCCGGGGATAGTCAGTTTGACGCGGGCCTCGTCGATTTGGAATTGCCAGTCGACTCCGCACGGCAGGTCGTTGCAGACGACTTCCCTGGCGGTGGTTTCGTCGCGCAGGGTCGGGATGGTGGCGTGAGTTTTCAGATCGACATCAAACTTTGATCACTCTAGGCCGTGTTGACATTCACGCGAGGAGGATCATGGATGCGGCCAAGTGGAGGAAGGCGAGGAAGTTGCGAGCGGTTT
>JAYUFI010000302.1:0-6052 GCA_043738805.1 Planctomycetaceae bacterium
CATGTCTGCGAATCTCTTCTTCCGCAATGTCTTTTGACGTGTGACCCCGTTTTGATAAATGATTTGCAAGGAATCACTGATGCCGAACGTGACCATCGAACTCGCACGGTCAACGGACTATCTCAACGTCGCCGCGCTGGATCGTACTGCGTGGCCTGTCGTGCCCGGTGTCTTTATCCCTGATGGCGAACACATCTGGCGGGTGTGGAGCGATACGGCGACGTTACTGGTGGCACGCATCGTCGATGGCTCGCCGCCGATCCGTGAATCCGGCGACATCGCCGGCGCACTCGTGCAATTTCCCACCAAGAACGGAGAACTATTTCTCCATAAAGTCATGGTCCACCCCGACTGTCGAGGGACCGGCATCGGCACGCAGTTGATACGGGCCGCGTTGGCCCAAGCAAACAGTCCTGTACTGTTGACCGTCGATCCGCACAACAAACCTGCTGTTCACATTTACGAACAACTCGGCTTCCGTGTGCGAGAACACATCCGTGGGTTTTACCGACCTCACGAAGACCGCTCTCTGATGATCTTTTCGAAATGAACATTCTCGAATGACAAGGCTCGCAGATAAAAACATTGACGAAAAGTGTGGAGTGGATTCTCCGTAATTTGTCGTTAGGGAAAGCAGAGAGTCGGTTAGTGCGACGTGATATTTGGACCTCGGGGGAAATTTCGAGGGCGCAGCGAGAGCGTCCGAACGAAGTGAGCCCCCAGGGTCTATCGCGGCTGGGACTCAAAGATGCTCGACCTCAGCCACCCATCACCTGCCATTTTCTCAGGCGGCCATGTACTTCGTCGCTGGTCATTCCCCGCTTCCTAAACGTTCGTAGTAACGGCGGGTCTTTTCGGAGTACTTCGGCGGGACTGGATCGCGGTCGAGGGGGACGATGGCTTGTTTGGAGTTGCGGCGGAGGAGTTCTTCGGCGACTCGGTGGGAGAGTTCGGCGAGTGGTTCGGCGACGTTGACTCGGACGAGATTCCAGTTGGGTTCTTTGGAGTGACGCTTCATCTCGGCGCGGATGGCTCGTGCCTGATCGCGAATGCGAGCGGCTTCGGCGCGGAGTTCGGGAGCATCAACCATTTCTTCAACGTCGCGCAAGCGGTCGGACCATTCGCGGAAATCTTCGCCGGAGATTGGGGCCGCTTCACGGTTCACACCTCCTTGCGATTGCTGCGATCCGCCGGGTTGGTTTGAGTCCGTCAGCCGTTGAGGTCCGCGCTGACCACGCTGACCCGATTGCGGCTGACCGGGCTGTTGTTCTCCTTGCGGTTTTCCCGCGCCAGGCTGTTGGCCTGATGGCTGTTCTCCCTTCGGTTGCCGACCGACTTGCTGCTCACTCTGCGGCGATTCACCTGATTGTGTCGGCGACTTTGGGCCTTGCCGTTCGTCTTTCCCCTCTTCACCTCCTCCACTCCTCTCCTCCTCCCCTTGCTTCAGCCGCGACGCCTCCTCCGGCGCGTTCCGAGCGATCTCGCGATTCAGCTCTTTCGACAAATCTTGCAACTGTTCGCGAGCGCGGCGCAGCGCTTCGGCCTCGTCGCCGAGGACTGCTTCGGCGGCCTTCTCGACCCCTTCGCGAAGTTGCGAGATGCCGCGACCGGCGATCTGTTCGACCTGCTTCGCGTCCTCTGTGAGGCCACGTTGCAACGAGCGACCGGCGGCTTCGAGTGCGCGATCGGCTTTTGAATCTTGGAGATTACGAGCCGTGTCATACAAACGCTCGGTGAGTAGCGGTTCGGTCTCTTCGGCCTCTTGAATCGTCTGCTTCATGCGTTCGGAGAGGTTCGAGAGTTTTTGCTTCTGTTCCGACAAACCTTTGACGATCTCGTCTTCGCGAGCGTCTTCACGCAGCGATTTGGCTTCGCGTTTGACGTCGGGCTTTGCGTCACCATTTGCTTCTGAATTTGATTTCGCTTTCGTCTTCGCTTCATCGGGCTGAGCGACTTCGGTCAGTCGTTGCGACAAGTCTTTCTGTTCGCGATCGAGTTCGCGAGCCGACTCGCGCAGATCTCGCATCTCTTCATTGAAACGGTTCGACGCTCGGCGGCGGAACTCGTTGCGGAGTTCTTCAAAATCTTTCTCGGCACGAGTTCCCGCTGCAGCCGCTTGTGTGACTTGTTCTTTCTCCAGCGATTCCGACGCGCGACGAACTTGGTCGCGAGTCTCTTCGAGTTGTTGCCGTTCGTTCGACATCTTCTCTTGGTTCTGCGGCGATTCCATGCGGGACTGCAACTCGTCGGTGTCGCGGAGGACTTGTCGTTGCTCGTCCTGCAAGCGCTTGAGTTGTTGCTTGACCTCTTCTTTGCGTTCTTCGGACGGAGCCTCTTGCAACGCCGTCTGCAAATCTTTGAGCCGCTCGTTGAGATCGTGCTGTCGTCGCGCCAACTCCTTCAAACGATTGAGCACTTGCCGCGCTTCGCGATCTTCCTTTGACTCTTGTTGAGCCTGAGCTTGTCGCTGAGTTTCGTAGCGGTTTTGCTCGTCCTTCAAATCGAGTTGCTGCATCTGCTGCCGTTGTTGCTGCGAGCGAGCGTCTGCCTGCTGACTTTGCTGACTGCTCGATTGCTGCTGCTGCTGTTGACGGACCACTTCATGTTCGCGAGCACGCAGTTTCAATAACGCTTGATAGGCCGATTGCTCGGCAGTCAGCGCGGGCGAAAGCGGTGCGACAGACGGTTGCTCGTGCGCGGCCATCAATTGCTTCGTCGCTTCCAACATCGCTTCGATGACCGCCAAGACGTGCGTCTGCGATTGCTCGTCGGTCACTTTTTCCGCGAGTGCTTTCGCCTTCTCCAACTGCGCGTTCTGCGATTGCACAAGCTGCTCGACATCTTCCTCAAACGGCTTCGTTGGCTGCGATCCGGTCTCGCGACGGATCAGCTTCCACGTCGCGTTGATGATTTCCTTTTGACTCTGAGCCAACTGCTGAGCTTGCTGCCCCGCCTGACTATTTTGCTGTTGTTGTTGCTGCTGCTGTTGTCCGCCGGGAGGCTGCTGGCCTTGTCGGAAGATCTCCTCGAAGTGTCGGACTTCCGCGAAATACATGTCGCTGGATGTGCGACGCAGGTTGCCGTCAGGACCGAAGTCCTCGGCCCAGAAGTGATATGACAGGAGTTGGTCCGGCTCGGCCTTAAGTTCTTCAAACTTGATCGCGTTCGCGAGTTCATGCTTCTGCTTCGCGGCGGCGTTCTCACCGAGCACCACATCAACCGGCGTCTGTCCGGCGATCGCGAAGCTCAGCCCCATCCGTTTCAAACCGAAGTCGTCCCACGCGGTCGCCTTCAGATCGAGTTCTTCCAACGGCGAGACTTCCAAATCCTTCGACGGTTGCACGAGCTTCAATGTTGGCGGTTGATTGGGAACAACGTTGATCGCGAAATCAAACTGCTCGACGTTGCGACGATCCGCCTCGTCGATGAGTTCGAGCTTCAGCCGCCGCGATTTGTCCGCTGTGAGCGTTGCTTCGTAATCGAACGACGTGTGCCCCAGGCGTGAATTGATGAGTACGATCGACTCGCTTCCGTCACCGCGTTGCTTATCCGCCAACATCGCCGACTTCACTCGCTTATTCAGCGTGCAGATCAGCGTCACCTGCGTCCCTTCGACGATCGAGACCGAGCGGACATCTTGCACCAGCCGCTCTTCAAGCCCAGTGTAACTCGGATAAACCAGTCGCGCATCGGCTCGCTCAAGGCGCGGATATTCGAAGATGCTGACGTGATACATTTTCGACACATGGCCGCCGAGTTCCACACGATAATCAAACGGCTCTTTGACCACCGCAACTCGCCCGCCGAAGACCGGATCGGCCAGACTGCGCGGCATCGCGGAACTCACCGGATCGCCGCTGTTCGACGTCATGATCAACGTCGCGTCAGCAGGCATCTCACCGCTCACTCGCGCGAGGACGAGCAGGCTTGTTCCACGCTCGATCTCGGTATCGCCCGGTTCGACTGCGACCGAAAAATTCGTTGTATCAGGTGTCGTTATTTTCTCTGTCGGCAGCAATTCGGCGATCATCGTGCGCGGCATCCACGACAAGTTGTTGAGCACCACCAACGCGAACATGCTCATCGCGATTAAGTGGCCTCCGACCGCCGTTGCGATGCGCCGATTGGGAACAACACTCGCCCACGAATGACTCGCGGCATGATGCAACGCCTCGCGCAGCACGCTTTCTTGAAGAAACCCAAACCGTCCACCCGGCAAAGCCGGTCGCTGTTCAATCGCCGCCAACAAGCCACTGCGCAAATCCGGAAACGTCGCTTCAATCTGCCGAGCAATCCACTCGTGCTTCGGTGCCAGTCCCTTCGCGACATACGCCGCCATAATGACGAGCGTCACCGCCACACCACCAAACAGCGGCCCGATTGCCGACCATTCCGGAACACTCATGATCCCGAACATCTTCAACAACAACGTGACGACCGCCGCGACACTCCAACCAACGGCCATCGCTCCCCAAAATCGCACATTGCGATACCGCGCCCCGACCTTATCAAGTTCCAACCAAAGCTGTTCATGGATCATTTCGGAACCTCATCGCACAGGCGGCTCGCCTGTGAAGTTCTGTTGTTAGACAGGATTCGCTGGCGAGCCGCCTGCACTACGTTCGGCTCGACCGGCCCACCATGTTTCCAGAATGAGCGTGACTAATGCGAGTACAATCAGCCAACTCCAGATTTTTTGACGACCTTCGAGTTCCGTGTCTCGTTGCTGTCGGATTCGGTCAACACGTTCGGAGCGAGTCTGTTCGACGGTGAAGCGGACTCCGCGTTGTTCCAACTGTTCCAAGTCAAGCGGCGCGGTGTTGCTCTCCGCAGAAGAGAGATTGACCGCGAAGGCTATTTCGGTCGAGCCGAATTTCGCTCGATAGATGCCGGGAACGCCGGTCTCGGTGAAGGTGGAACCGGCAGCAACTCGGATGTCACGACCATCGGGGCTGCGGACAATCGCTTCGTAACCCGCAGCGTGAGCAAGGGCGGACGCTTCAAACGACTTGGAATCCAGAGTCGTCGTGAGCGCTCGCCCTTGCTCACGCTGCGGGTTACGAGAGTCATCGCCGAGCGCCCACGCCGCTGACGTTGTGGTTAAACGAGTCGGCTGCCCGACCGTCACACCTTCGACCGACTCCGTTCCGCCGCACGCGAGGTCCAGCAGTGCTCCGATCAGCGGCACGAACTTGCTCGACAAGGCCAACTGACTTTCTTCCGGCTGCCAACCGCTCAGCAGCGCGAGCACTCGGCCCGCTCCGAGGCTGCGTTCAATCAGCGCAGGATCGCCGTTGTCGAAACGAGCGACGATGCGCGTCTTTGCCGAGTCCTTCAGCTTGATCGAACGATGTTTCCAAAAATGAATCTTCGTGAAGTCGTTGTAGCGCGGACTTGCGAATGGAGCGAACAGCGGATGCGTGAATTCAATCTCACCCAGCAACAGATATTTTTCATTGGCATTTGGCGAGCGGGGCGGCATCAGCCCTCCGGTGATCACGTCGGGCACTGAAGACCGAGGGGCTGACGCCGCCCCGCTCGCCTGAGAATTTGTGTGTTGCACGTTATCAAAGAACGCTTCCAACGAATCGGCCGCGTCGTCACTCGCCACGAGCAGCAACGTCCCGCCTCGTTCGGCAAACGATCGCAGTGTCGTTTGCAACTCGGCAGAGACTGCTTGCGAAACGACGACCAGCTTCGGAGCCAACTCTTCCGGCGTGGCCAGTGCTTCACCGTTATCAAGCGGCTTGATCTCGACCTGCCGCAGCGGGTCGTTGGCCATCGCCATCCGCAGATAAAGTTGCAGACCATTCGGGTCGTTCGCAGCATCACGACCGGCGTACAACACCGTCGCATCGAGCTTTCGTGGCGGGACAACAAAGAACGTGTTGTCGAAGTCATGATCGTCACCGCGCAACACGACTCGATCAGCCGTGAGATTGTCCTCGCCACGCGGCAAGCGAATGATCCGGCTCTGTCCGGCAGGAACATAAACAGCGACGGAATTGTCAGGCCGAGCCGTACCGCGGACGTCAGGTATCGGCCCGTTAGC
>JAYUFI010000303.1:0-2288 GCA_043738805.1 Planctomycetaceae bacterium
GTGCTTGGCCATGAGGAAATCCTTTCAGAGAATTCCCCCTCCACAAAACGCCACAAAAGGGACGCTCTGAAAGCACTCCAGAAACACAACAGTCCACGAGCCATACAATTATGACTCGTGGACCGTCGATCAGGCGGAGAGGGGGGGATTCGAACCCCCGGTAGGATTAAAACCCTACACCGATTTAGCAAACCGGCGCATTCGGCCACTCTGCCACCTCTCCGATCCGCACGCGGACGGGTGCGAAATATAGTGGCCTGACTTCGGAACGCAACGTTGGAGCGATGACTTCCAAGCGATTGATCGGAGTGATTGAAATGCAGAGTTACTTTTGAGGTGCGGGGCTACTTCGATCGCGAGGGATGTCTCGGACCGAACTCGGTGTAAGGTCGCTTGAGGAGTCGCTTCACGAGGATCAGCTCTCCGGCGTCGTTCCCTTCGATGGCATGGCCGATGAACTGCAAGAGGTAGCCGAAGACAAACGCGATCAACGCCCAGGACGCCGGGTACTTGTCGTGCCACACCAGAAAATGGATCGGCAGGACGAACGTGATCGGCAAGCCCAGCAAATGAAAGAACTGATTGCCGGGATGGAGATGTCGTTCCGCGTAGTTCTTGAAGAAGTGCCGCATGAGTTCGCAATCCAGTTTGCTCGTAGCCCGATTTTTCAAACCGGGCTGTCCTGCTCCGCCCGGTTTGGAAAACCGGGCTACGGAAATAACCACGTTGGGCATCCTAGCGGAATCTCTTTGCTCATCCAGTTACCATGCCGCGTACCGTGAGCGACTTCTTGCAACGAACACTGGAATGGTATCTCGACTTGCCGGCTCGCGAGCCGGGGCAGGTCTTGAGATGGAATTTGACAGGGCGGTCTCCGTGGCCGAGTCACTGGCCCGCGCCGCTGATGTGGCTACTGATTGTCGGGCTGACGCTCTTTGTGATCGAAGTTTATCGCCGCGATGCGAAATCCCTCTCGCGGTCGCAGCGAGCAGCGCTGATTGCGTTGCGATGTTTCACGCTGAGTGTTGTCTGGCTTCTGCTGACTCAAGTGAGCCTCTCGATTGAGCGAACGGGGTTGTCCGAAGTCGTCGTGTTGATTGATGACTCGGCCAGCATGGGCTTGCGTGACGCTTATCGGGATGAGGCCGATCAGAAGTTTGTCGCGAGCCTGTTTGGATCGACGGTGACGTCGGACGCGGAACGTTTCGATCTCGTGCGGCGGATACTTTCCAAAGAGGATGGTCGCTGGTTGCAGCGACTGCGAGCGCGACACAAAGTCCGAGTCGCGCGGTTTTCTGACCAAGCAACTTCAGTCGGAGCACCGTTGCTACAAGACGATCACGTGCGGGCCTTGCTGAGCGAGTTACAAAACCTGAAGCCGACTGGCGAGATCACTCGGCCTGCGGAAGCGGTGAGGCAGATTTTGAATCAGACGCGCGGGACGCCGCCAGCGGCGATCGTCTTACTGACAGACGGCATCGCCAGCAGCGGAGATGAGGACAAGCTCAGCGCGATCATCCCGCTGGCACGAGATCAACTCGTGCCGTTGTTCGTCATCGGGCTAGGCAGCGATGAGCCGACGCGCGATGTGCAATTGGCCGACCTCATCGCCGATGAGGTCGCGTTCGTCAATGATCCGATTGTCTTCACGGCGAAGATCAAAGCGTTCGGCTTCAAAGGTCAGTCTGCCATCGTCGAGCTGCGTGAGAAAGGTTCCGAGCAATCACTCAGTAAGCGATCGGTCGTGTTGCCGATCGACGGGCAAACGGTCAGCGTCGATTTGCTGCACACGCCGACTCAGCCTGGCGATCGTGAGTTTGAAGTGATCGTGACTCCGCCGACGGGTGACGTTGATCGAGACAACAATCGGCTGTCGCAAGCGGTGCGAGTTCGCGAAGGGAAGTTGAAGATTCTGCTCGCCGATGGATTGCCACGATGGGAGTTCCGCGAGCTGAAGAACACGCTCGAACGTGAGCCGACAATTGAACTGCACACGTTGCTGCAAGAGGCGGACCTCGAATTCGCGTTGCAGGATGAAACTGCGAAGCCGTTGCAAGGTCGCTTCCCGCTGACTCGTGAAGCGTTGTCCGCTTACGACGTGTTGCTGCTCGGCGACCTCAATCCCGGAGCGTTGACTCCCGGCGTGTTGGAGAACGTCCGCGAGTTCGTGCGTGAAGGAGGCGGCGTGCTGATCATCGCCGGGCCGAATCACATGCCGAAAGAGTTTCGTGGATCGCCGATTGAAACGTTGCTACCGATGGAACTCGACACCGTCAAAATTCCGCCGC
>JAYUFI010000304.1:0-6044 GCA_043738805.1 Planctomycetaceae bacterium
TTCGCAAATAGAATGTCAACACGGCCTAATTTCGTCGAGCAATCCCGCCCCCTTGCAAGTGGATTTGAGCCCACGTTTAATCCCGCTCGATTTTGCGAGCTTTTTCACGGGCTTTTGCCGCCGACTGGCGGAACTCAGATCAACTTGGACAAGGGATGGATCTCATGACGGAGCGAATTTGGAATTTCTCGGCGGGGCCGGGTGTGTTGCCGGTGCCGGTGTTGGAAGAGGCTCGCGAGAACCTGTTGTCGCTGGGTGAGACGGGGATCGGCATCTGTGAGCACTCGCATCGCGGCAAGGCGTTCCTCGCGGTGTATGAAGAGTGCGAAGCTCTCTGCCGCGAGATCGGTGGAATCTCATCCGACTACAAAGTGCTGTTCCTGCAAGGGGGGGCGTCATTGCAATTCGGCATGATCCCGATGAACTTTCTGTCGGGTGATGCGACCGCCGATTACCTCATCACGGGAGCGTGGTCGGAAAAGGCTCAAGAAGAGGCGGTGCGGTTTGGGAAGACGCACATCGCGTGCAGCAGCAAAGACCGCAACTACTGCTACATCCCCAAGACGGTGCAGTGCAGCGGCGACGCAGCCTACGTGCATTACACGTCGAACAACACGATCTTCGGGACGCAGTGGCAGCGGATGCCGGAAGTCCCCGCCGGTTCGACATTGATTTGCGATGCGAGCAGCGACATTTACAGCCGCCCAATCGATGTGTCGAAGCACGCGCTGATCTACGCGGGGGCGCAGAAGAACCTCGGCCCGTCGGGTGTGACGCTGGTCATTGTTCGTAATGATTTGATCGAGCGAGGCAACAAAGAGCTGTTGGCGATGTTGCAGTATCGGACGCACGCCAAGAACGACTCGATGTACAACACGCCGCCGACGTTTGGCATTTATTTGATGGGGCTCGTCTTCAAGTGGATCAAGGCGAATGGCGGCCTCGTCGGCATGGAGCAACGCAACCGCGCGAAGGCCGAGCGGCTGTATGCGTACCTCGATCAAAGCCGGCTTTTCAAAGCGACGGCCGATAAAGACAGCCGATCGCTGATGAATGTGACGTTCGTGACCGGTAACGAGGAACTCGACGGCAAATTCGTGAAGGCCGCGACTGCCGCAAAGTTTGATGGACTCAAAGGCCATCGCAGCGTCGGCGGCATGAGAGCCAGCATCTACAACGCCTTCCCGATCGAAGGGATCGACGCGCTGATTGCCGTGATGAAAGAGTTTGAAGCGAAGAATGCTTAGCCTGACATCGCCAAATTCCAGAGTGCTGCACAGAACCTCAGAACTCCGGAAATCAACATTGCTTCCGAAATTGACTGAGCCTCCCTTTGACGCAGTGTTGAACACTAATAGACTACTCCCTCGTTGTGGAGACACAAACACAAATTGAGCGCCGTCTTCGTGTGTCACCAGTCATGTATCGTTGAGTCGAAGGAGTAAGCGGTCTGTCTCGGCGGCGTTTTGCCCAAGACAGCGCCTTGATCATGTCAGCACCCGGCGTACTTGGTGAATTGATTCCTTGTGGCGGCGGAGATCCGATCCCGTTGCTCAAGCCGAAGTTGTTGGTTGGGCGGCGCTCGCATTGCGATATTCAGTTGCAATTTCCGAACGTCTCATCGCATCACTGCGAACTGGAATTGATCAACAGCTTTTGGCGAGTTCAAGACCTCAATAGCAGCAACGGCGTGAAGGTCAACGGCGTGCGAATTGATTCGACCAAGTGGCTCATGCCGGGAGACATCGTTTCGGTCGGCAAGAATCGGTATGAAATTGCGTACGTCACCGATGGCAACACGCCGCCGGAAGATGACGACAATCCGTTCGCTCGCGGGTTGTTGGAGAAAGCGGGGCTCGAACGAACGGGTGCCATTCGACGACGCAGCTTACCGAGCCCTCAAGTCCCGTCGGTCGCAACCAAGCCACCATCTCCGCCAAAATCAAAACCGGCGATCGACGATGATGAGGCCATGAAGTGGCTTTCGGACTTATGAGGCACCATGCGTGATAAGCAGAAAGTTCGAGTCGACTTTCGCAAGAATCGCGAGAAGACGACTCGTTTGGGGAATCTTGCGCGGCAAGTGGGCAATGACACTTCTACGAACGACGACGTCGGTGAACTTGCCAGCAGTGAGCGAGTTTCTGGCAAAGGACGTTTGAGTCGCCGTCGCACGATCATCACGACGGAAGGCTCGAATGCAGATGGCTCGAATCCGATTCGCGACATCGACGTCTCGAAATGCTTAACCGGTCGAGTACTCAGTTCTGCCGGACTGACGACGATCGTTCGAGCCGCAGACGGACGCCGCTTTGAATGCACGGTGCGACGAGTGCTCCGCACAATGTCGCGCGATCAACGCAACGTGGTTGTCCCCGGCGATGAAGTGCTCTTTCAATCGACTAACATCGCTGAAGGAGTGATCGAGCGAGTCAATCCACGACGCGGCGTGTTGTCGCGCGGCAGTCAGAATCGCGAGCACATCATCGTCGCTAACATCGACCAAGTCGGGATCGTGGTCTCGGCCGGTGAGCCCGGTTTGAAGCCGCATCTCATTGACCGCTTCTTGGTCAGCGTCGCGAAGGGAAAAGTCGCGGGGATTATCTGTATCAACAAAGTTGATCTCGTGAACTCGGCAGAACTGCAAACGCTCAGCGGCATCTATGGCCAAATTGGTTGCGAGGTTGTCCTCGTCAGTGCTCATTCCGGAGTTGGGCTCGATCGGTTGCGAGCGATCTTGCGCAACCGGCAAACCGTGTTTGCAGGACAGAGCGGAGTCGGCAAATCATCACTGTTGAACGCGATCGACAAAGGACTCGTGATACGCACTGGTGAAGTCAGTGACTGGAGCAAAAAAGGGAAGCACACCACTCGCAACGCTGTGCTGCATGAACTCCATTTCGGCGGCTGGGTCGTGGACACGCCCGGCATCCGGCAAATGGAATTGTGGGACGTCATCCCGGCGGAACTCGAAGCGTACTTCGTCGAATTCCGCCCGTTCGTCCGCTTCTGCAAGTTCCCCAATTGCAGTCATCTGCACGAGTCCGCCTGCGGCGTCCAAGCCGCCGTGATGCGCAGCCTGATTTCGTCCATCCGTTACGAGAGCTATCGCCGATTAGTCCTCGCGGATAACGCCGAACCGCATCCGTATGACGACTAATCCGAGCCTAACCCTTCCCCACTGAGCTTGCGCCAGTGGAGGTGGGACTTTGCACGACGAGGTTTTTTTCCGAGACAACTCATCACCGCATTTCATCCGCAGCCCGGCTTTGCCATCCGTAGGAAATCTCTTTTCGATTTCTTCCTGCGGATGGCAAAGCTGGACTGCGGATGAAGAACACCAAGTCGCCGAGACAATTGCGATATCTCACGCAATGAGGCATGGTCGTTGCAAGCACCTCTACTTGGCCAATTGCGTTCTGATCTCTTCGACCCGTTTCAGATTGACTCCTTCGGGCTTCTTATCAAGCAGCCAGTCGGCATCCGCACGAGCTTGTTCGATTCGTTTGGAGAACGCACAGATTTCAAACCGCATCGCTCGGTAATCGGCGGCGTCGGGATCGAGCGTCAAAATCGTATCGACGTAGCGATACATGGCATCGACATCCTTTTCGCTTTGAGCGCCTCGCAGCAGATTGCTCATGACGCGGATGAGGATGTCTCGGCGTTTCGACGTCGCAAAGTGTTCGTCGCGAGCGGGGCGATTCGTGTTTTCAAAGATGCGTTCTTCAGCCTTCGCACGTGTTAAGAACTCGCCCCCCTCGAAGACATCAATCAATTGCTGATCGCCCTCTTTCGGTTCATGCCGAACGACAAAGTGGCCAGGCAAGCCGACGCCGACCAAGTTCAGGCCGATGCGCTGGCCGAGTTCGATGTACAAGATCGAGAGCGTGATCGGCATTCCTTCGCGATCGTCGATCACTTCGTTGATGTGGTTGTTCGACCGCGCGTAGTAGCTCAGTCGTCCGCCGTGAAAGCCAAGCTCCTCGAAGAAGAACTTTTTTAACGCAGCGAGTTTCGTACTGTTGTCGGCGTTTTCGGGAAGCGTCTTCTGGAGGTCCGCGCCGAGAGCGTCGATCTCGCGACGGTAGTCTTCGACATCCAATTCTTCGTTGTCGAGCGCCGCGATCCACAACGTGGCGGCGAGCAGGTCGATCTTGTCATCGTCGCCATCGGTCACTTTGCGCAGCTCGACCTGCACTCGTTCGGTGTAAACGTCGCTCGCGAGTTGCTTCAATCGCTCGGCCTGTTGTTCGAGTTCACGTGCTCGCTCACGCAAAGCAAGAGTCGCGGCAGAACCTTCGGGAGCGAGTCGGTTCAACAGCGACTTGCCGGGAGTTTGCTTTGATGTCACGTCCTTCACGATTTCCGCCACACGGCCGATGGCCTCCGGAGACGGATGATGCGAAGGAAGATCCGCCCCGACTCGGAAGCTGCGGAACTCCGCTTCCGTGTGCCGAAACTTCGCCAGCCCGATCTGACCGCTCGTCAGCTTGTCGTCTTCCGATTCGATCACCTGCATGCCATTCACGAAGCAGCGGATGCGATCCTTTTCGATGCGGACTTTGATCTCGTTCCATTCGTTCGGGCGATACGCCTCATGGCGGACTTCCTTCAAAACTTGCCACTGAAACACGTCCGACCCGTCGAACCGGCTGAGCCGCAAGCCGCCGTTGCTGGGATAAAAGCCGTAATGCTTTTCGCCGCCGTCTGAATGAAACACGAGACCCGCCGCACCATCTTCCGGTTTGAACTTCACATGCACCGAAACCTCGAACGGTCGTTCGGGCGGCGCTTGCTTCGACAGACAGAGCGATCGTCCGCCGAAGCCTTGTCCGAGTCCTTCGACCTGAATACGGCCCGCTCGTTGACGCCAGCGAGCTCCGAACAGCGGAGTCCACTCGCGTGGATTGAGGGCTCCGATCGTCAACCAGCGCGCCATCGGAATCGGATTCGGTTTCTCCAGCAGCGGCTTGAGCGATTTCACCGCAATCGCGAAGCCAAGATTATTCGTCACCAACGACTTCAACGTGATGACGCCGAGCACTCGCCCTGCGCGATCGACCAACGGGCCGCCACTGTTTCCTTGCTCGATCGGCATCGCCAGTTGCAGCATCGGCCTGTTTTCAATCTCGCGCCGCCCGCTGATGATCCCCTCAACCACACTGTGCTTCAGCCCCAGCGGATTGCCGATCGCGACGACCGGCTGCCCGTCCTTCGCCGCGTCCGAATCGCCGAGCACCAGCGGCTTCAATCCCTTTTGATCGATCCGCACAATTGCCAAATCGAGCTGCCGATCCGAAGCATGCACGGCGATCACATCGCGCTTTGTCCCATCCGCAAACTGCACCGAAATCGGCCGTCCCTCGCCGATGACATGAAAGTTCGTCGCGATCAGCCCATCTTCAGAAACGACGAACCCCGTGCCCAGCCCTTCTTGCTTGCCATCTCGGCCAGAGAACGTGATGACGACGATTGATGGCTTGAGAACGGCCACCAGATCGGCAGTTGCAGGCGCCACCGAAGTGTCAGACTTTTGTGCCTCCTCACCGGAGGCGAATGTTGGGAATTGCGTCCCAGCGAGACAACAACTCGCGATCGCGAACCCCACGCTCCAACGCAGCAAACTTGTGAGGCACTTCATTCGATCTCTCCAGCCAGACTTGATTGGGGTTCAGATTGATCTTCGCACGAATCGAGGCAAACAGGGCTTCCCCGCGTTTTATTGGGCACTGAGTTAGGCCTGAAACAGACGGTGTGACATGAACAGGCACTTCGCAGGAGTTGGTGTTGCCGGGGGCGGATCATGATCGAAGCCAGTGACGCGACCTCCTGCTCAAAGGCGAGCGGGGAGACATCGCCCAAGGCCGAGTGTCTTCGTTCGCGGTTGTAAAACACTTCGATGTCGTCGAATAGGCTCGCGCGGGCGGCTTCGCGAGTTTCGTGAACTTCGTGATGCGCCAACTCCTTCTTCGGTGTTGCAAAGAAGCTCTCGGCCAGAGCGTTTGAGGACGATCGCCCTTGGCCTGCATCCTCGCCAATCA
>JAYUFI010000305.1:0-6036 GCA_043738805.1 Planctomycetaceae bacterium
CGAACCATCATGGCCGTATCGACTTCACGCAGCACTTTCACTTCGTTCGGCGTTTGATTGAACCCTTTGATGTAGGCCGCAACGCCGAGATACGCCGCATCGAGCGCGGTCTGTTCTTCTTGCTTGTCCTTCGTTGTTCCGAACGCCACCGCTTCCGCCGCGATCGCCGATTCGTAAGGGCGATCAGCGAGGTAATAGCCGTAAGATAAGTAGTACCGCGCTTGATTGACGTCGGCTCGCGGCGCACCGCGATCGGAGAAACTCAGCGCGAGTCGCAGCACGCGAATCTGTTCCTTGAGCAGTTGCCGAAACTCGGCACGCAGCTTTTCCACTTCATCGCGCGGACGCTTGTCGTTGCTCGCGGCATCGACCAGCGTTTTCTTTTCGTTGACACGCTTCATCAAGTCGCGGCCCAACACGAGTGCTGAATCAAAATCTTTCGGATCGCCGGTGCCGTCTTTGCCACGCTGGCGCAAGCTCAAATCGCGGATGCGTTGCTGTGCGAGATCACGATACGGGCCAGACCACTTGCTAAGTTGCGTGAGATGCGTCACTGCCTGCCGCAAGAGTTTGTCTTTCTCGCCCGCAGTCGTGCCGGACGTGTCTGCGAGCTTTTCCATTGCGACGACCAACTCCCAACGAATCCCCTGCCCTGCTTGGCCACGCTGTTCGATCGGCTTCGCGGTCTTGAGCCAGTCGTCCGCTTCGGCAATCGCGTTCGCATATTCGCGACGATGGTCGTGGTTCAAGCAAATCAAACGGAAGTGTCGGACCTGATCCTGCAACGGTTTCAGACCGTCCGCCGGATGACCGAGCAACTCCGCGTAAATGCCGAGCGCTCGCTGCGGGTCATCCATTTCTTCATAGCACTTCGCTTCCCACATTTGAGCGTGCAAGCCGCCGACAGTGGCCCGGTACTTCACGAAGATGTCGCGAAACATCTCCAGCGATTTCTTCAGGTGAAAGCTGTGGTTCGTCGAGCCGCGATCATAAGTCTGAGCCTCTTCAAACTGGCACAGCGCGAGATCGAGTTGAGCACGCATGTAAGCGACTTCCGCTTTACCGCGAGCTTCATGCTTCGCCGGATCAACCGACTTGTCGATGAACTTCGGAAACGCCTCCCACGCTTTCTTGTAGCCGTCGTGAGCCTTCTGAAAGACTTCGTGAGCCTTGCTGACTTGGTCACGAGCCCGATCTTGATACTCGGTGCGATTGTCTTTGTTCGAGGGGAGCTTCGATTGCAGGATATCGACGCGGGCCTTGCTCAACAGAATGTTGGCGCGTGTGCTGTTCGCGGTGGCCGCGAGCGGATGTTGCGGGCTTTCCTTCGTAAACTGTTCGAGAAATCCGAGAGCCTGATCAAGCTGCCGCTGCTGCGTTTCCGGGCTGACGGAGTGCCGCGCGGATTCGTTGAGCGTCATCGCTCGTTCGTAAGGGATCAACGCTCGCAGGTCAGACGACAGGTCAGCGCGATCCTGAAGCTGATCCAAATAGAGCATGGCCCAATCGAAATACTGCCGCGACCGCAGGCCGTCGAGAAACTCCCGCATCGGCTCCGCCGCTTGGCTGGGCGCAGCCGAACTCACACAGAGTCCGCAGCAAATCAGCACCACCAACAGCCCACGCATCCTCATGGCATCCCATTCCTTGTCGCCGTGACTTGTCGAACACTCTCGTCCGAAAGCATGTCAGACGAAGATTACGCACGCACGCTCGTGTTCGCAAGAAACGCTCAACAGCTCTCGTTGATGCGTCCTGCGGTTCTCCTTCAAACGGACCGCCGAGTTCGCCTACACTCCCGCCCCGAACTCTGAGAGCACTTCTTTCATCTACGAGCACTTCGATGAATCAATGTCGTTGGAAAACTTGTGGCCTTGTTGTCGCGATTTTATGGGTCAGCCTTTGTGGGCAGATCCGACCATTGAATGCAGCAATGCCATCGACCGCTGTGTTACCCGGCGTGGTGCTGCAATTCGTGCAACAACCTGACGGAGTCGTGCCGGTTGAACCGCCTCCCAAGGTGGAAGAGAAAACCAGCGCAAAGCCCGCACCGGCCACTCGGCCGAATGGGGGCAATCCAGGAGGACTGACACTGGGGTGGACCGAGTTGCGTGAATTGTTTCTCGGCTTCAGCGGCGTACCGATGTGGGCACTCGTGGGATGTTCGGTTCTGACCATCATGTTCGTGGTCGAACGGTTTATTTCCCTGCAGTCGCGCCGCGTCATGCCGCGTGCGTTTGTGACGCGATTCCTCGGTCAGTTGCGTGAAGGAGAACTCGACCGTGCGAAGATTCAGGAGTTGGTCCAAGTCTGCCGAGACAATGATTGTCCGATCGCGCACTTCTTCGCCATCGTGGTTGAGAACGCCGGACGGCCAGCGTTTGAGATTCGCGTGACGATCAGCGATCTCGCCGATTCTGAATTGTTTCATCTCCGCAAAAACATCCGCGCGATCAGCGGACTGGCGATGCTGGCTCCACTGTTGGGCTTGTTCGGCACCGTGCTGGGAATGATCGGCGCATTTCACGCCTTGTCGCAGCAGTCCGGCAGCGGCAAGACGGAATTGCTCGCGTCCGGAATCAGCTTAGCTCTCATCGCCACCGCGAGTGGTCTCGGTGTCGCGATCTCAGCATCAACCGCCTACTACTACTTGCTGGGCCGAGTGGACAGTCTCATTCAAGAGATGGACGTGTTGACGAATCAAGCGGTCTCATTGGTCGCCAGTGACGGTCGACCTCGCGAACTGGAAAAGAAACCTCGCAAAGCGGCGGCTGACTCAAAATCGGCATAGAGAAAAATCATCACGCGGCGAAGCCGCAATTACGTAGCCGTCATCACTCCGCGTGACGAGCCGATCGCTCCACAGGGCGTCGAGAAACGCTCGTCACGCGGAGCGATGACGGCTACGTAAATTCTCGTCACAAAAACAACGCCTCGGCGATTAACGATGTTGCAAACACCAGAAGTCACACTCGCCCGACGCGCAAGCGAGGGGTCTTTACCTGAAACTCTCGCCTGCGCGTCGTGCTAGTCGGATCATAGATAACGCTGGCTCGTGCCGTTCGTAATGGGAATCAATCATGCTTCGCAGCAAATCTTCCTCGGCACCCGACGAGGCCATCTTCATCAACCTGACACCGATGATCGACGTCATCTTGACGCTGCTGATTTTCTTCATGGCGGCGACGAAGTTGTACGATTGGGACGAGCAAAAGCTCGATGTCCAAGTTCCCAACGTCCCCAGCGCCGAGCCCCTCACCGAAGTCCCTGACGACATCAACCTCAGCATCTCCCAAGACGGCAAACTGGCCTTCAACGAAGACCTCGTCACGCTGGATGAACTCAAGCAGCGATTGCAGTCCGCTCGCAAAAACTACTCCGAACAAGGCGTCAAAATCCGAGCCGACGGCCGCGTCCCTCACCAAAAAGTGGCCGAAGCCATGTCCGCCTGCCACGCCGCCGGCATCGGCCGGATCATGTTCTCCGTGCGCGAAGCGGCGGGTGAATGACCACGAGGCGAATCGGCAGTCTGTCTGTTGTCCCGCACGTGGTGCCGACAAAAAACGACGCTCCACCATTCGTGTTGATTTTTGCTTCGATTCAGCGGCAGGACGCTCGCCTGAATGATTCACGCCCCGGGGAGATTGCGCGCCGCTGCTGGCTTAAAATTTGTCCAAGAACAACATCGTAGACCGGTTTTCAAACCGGCCGAAGTGAAGCCCCGGTTTGGAGAACCGGGCTACAAAAACACGGAGTTGTTCTTATTCTTAGCGTGTAGTCAACGGCGCAGTCTTGCGGATAACGTAATGTCCGAGCGATGACGTCCACCTCGCACGCGGGACTGTGAATTGATCCAAGGAGAATCCGATATGTTTGACCTGTTGAAGCAAAGCGTTTACTTGGGAATGGGCTTCGCCAGCCTGACTCGTGACAAGCTCATGGAGATGGGCAAGGAAATTTCGTCGCGAGCGGAACTGTCTCAAGAACAGTCCAAGCAGTTTCAGGACGAGTTAGTCCAGAAGGCGAGTGAGGCTCGTCAGGATTTGGAAGCGGCCATTGATCGGCGTGTCGATCATGCGTTTACGCAAGTTGGAATTGTCAAAGCGGGAATCGACAAGGTCAGCGGTCAAGCGAAGCATGGGCTTGAGACTCTGATCGACGAGCGGCTCAGCAAGATGTTGACTTCCATGCGCATTGCTCGAACGGAGGATGTGGAGTCGCTCTTGGCTCGCGTGGAACTGTTGGAGAAGAAGCTGGCGGGTTCGCAGAGTTAGGCAGGGAGCACGGCAACGAACGAGACTGGCGAATGGGACGGCGTCAGCCCTGGTGAATTCTCCGCAAAACCGGGGGGCTGATGCCGCCCCGTTCGCCATGATGTCTCAATGAATGAGCGCACCATGCTTTTGGAATCGATATCACGCATCGAACGCAGCGCTCGGCGGCTGCAAGAAATTATTTCGGTGCTGGCCAAGTATGGTTTGGCGGACTGGCTCGGCGGGCTGAAGTATGAGTGGTTGCAATCGCGGCTCGTGAGCTCCGGTGGCCTGCGGCTCAATACGCTGACTCAGGAAGCTCGGATTCGCTTGGCGCTGACGGAACTCGGTACGACGTTCATCAAGCTGGGGCAGATTCTGAGCACGCGGGCTGACCTGCTTCCGGAGCCGCTGATCGCCGAGTTGAGTCAGCTTCAGGCGAACACACCGCCGGACGCGGCGGATGTCGTGCGAAAGATCATCGAAGCCGAGTTGGGACATCCGCCCGAAGAGTTGTTTGCGGAGTTCGACCTGACTCCGTTTGCTTCGGCGTCAATCGGCCAAGTACATCGAGCGCGATTGAAGTCGGGAGAGCCGGTCGCGGTGAAGGTGCAGCATGACGAGATCGAAGATCGAATTCATCGCGATCTGCACATCATGGCGGGACTGGCCGAGTTGCTCGAAAAGCATGTCACTGAATTTCGTGCGTACAAGCCTGCCTCGATCGTCCGACGTTTTCGGCGCACGCTGCTGCAAGAACTCGACTTCGCTGCCGAGCGTCGCAGCATGGAGACGTTTGCCAGCCGCTTTGCCGACGACGACACAATTCACTTTCCGATGGTCTATCCGGAGCTGTGTAGCAATCGCGTGTTGACGATGGAGTTGCTCGACGGAGTTCCGGGGACCGACAAGAACGGGCTGTTGCAGACCGGCAGCGACCTCAACGAGTTCGCACGTCGCGCGGCGAACATGTACGTGAAGATGATTTTCCGCGACGGCATGTATCACGCTGATCCACATCCGGGGAATTACATGCTGCTGCCCGGCGGTGTGGTCGGAATGCTCGATTGCGGAATGGTCGGTCGGCTGGATGAATCGCTGCGTGAAGACTTCGAGTCGCTGATTCTGTGCTTTGTCGACAAAGACACGCAGGAATTGGCGAATCTCGTGGTGCGGCTTGGTTCACCGCCAGCGAATTTGGACTTCGACACCCTGCGATCGGACGTCTCGGAATTTGTCAGCGAGTACGGCAATCTCCCGCTGAGCGAATTCGACCTCGGCGGCGCGCTGACTGAGATGACGAATATCATCCGCCGCTACCACATCGCGCTCCCATCGGAGGCGGCGTTGTTCTTGCGGACGATGGTGATCTTGGAGGGGAGCGCTCGGCAGCTCAGTCCACAATTCAGTCTGATCCGCATCATTCAAGACTTCTATGAACGATCCGGTCCGACCCGGTTCTTGCCACAGCGGTTGTTGCGAAAGGTCCGGCGGTCGTACAGAGACTGGGATCGGCTCTTCATGGCACTGCCGGGAGACGTCTCCGATATCTTGCGTCGCTTCCGCAACGGCTCGCTGGAGATTCACCACGAACATCGGCAGCTCGAAACCACGGTCAATCATCTCGTAGTGGGGATCCTCATCGCCGCGCTGTTTCTCGGCTCGTCTGAATTGCTCAGCTTCAAGACACCGCCTGTTGTCGGCGATGTTTCAATCGCCGGCGCTCTGGGACTACTGACAGCGGTGGTTCTCGGCATTCGCCTGCTGCTCGTGATTCGTCGAG
>JAYUFI010000306.1:0-2282 GCA_043738805.1 Planctomycetaceae bacterium
GCCGGGTCGCGATAGTCGTCCATTTGCACAACGACCGGCTCGTTGGCTCGATCAGGTGATGCCAATTGCGGACGCAGTCGCTCGATCGTCTCATTCGCCAAGCGGAGTTTGTCAGAGTCATCGCCCGATGTGCTTTCGGGATGATCTTGCTTCAGCCACGGATGATCGAGCAGTTGCCAATTGCGGCTGTCGATGACGGCGACCGCGCGAATGATGTTGTCGTCCGGTTCACCGTCTTTGCGATTGCTCGGAGCGAATGTCGATAAAAGTTGCCCCAACTCCATTGAACGAGCCAGCACGCCAAGCACTCGCTCGTGTTTCTCATCCCAGATCGGCACCGCCAACGAGGCGACGCTACGGCCCGTCGCCGCGCTTGTGTAAGCCAGCGACAAGTGCGGCTTCGTGAGCGGCTTGATCCCTTTCGGAACGGTCTCTTTTTGAAACTCACCCAGCCCGTGAAAGTAATCTCGATGCGACCAATTGACGTCGAGCGTGCTGTCCTCCGCCGGTTCACGCCAACGTTGAAAGCCATCGCTATCAGTGAGAAACCAACTGTTGTCGCGGTGCAGCCCCAACTTTTGCTGCAACTGATCTGCTTTCGATTTCCAATGCGACAACGCCAAACGCAGCTCATTGCGATCGGCCCACTTGCGACTGACCGCCGTTTCGATCGCTTGCTGAACCTCCGGGTCAGCGGCGGCGTCTTCCAGATCGGCAGTGCGCTTCTCCAATTCGCGAGCCACACTGCGAGCCAAAATTTCCACCGACAGCACGTCGCTTTCGAGTGCTCGCGTCGTCACGTTGTTCGCGGCGGAATTCACAGCATCGCGCATCGAATCGAGATAGAACAATCCCAGCGCGAGCATCAACAACACCGGGCCCAGTCCACCCAACGCCAACAACGGTCGAAATGATTTCACACGCTCGCGTTGATCCAGAGCATCGAGCACTGCCTGAGCATTCGGAAAACGCTTGCTCGGATCAGGCTCCAAACAGTGATCGACCAGTTCGGCCAATCGCCGATCAACGCCACGAATATGCCCGTGCTGCATCGGCTGAGCGCCGTTGCGTACGATGTCGCGATACGTCGCCAGTCGTTCTTCCAGCGAGCGCGATTGCTCAATGCGACGCTCGCTCTCAGCGGACCGATGCGGCGGCTCGCCACACAACAGATGATGCAGCACGGCCCCGAACGCATACACGTCCCAGCGCGCGTCCGGGACCGCCTTCAAGTCCGCTTGTTCGGGAGCCATGTAGTACAAGGTCCCGAGTGCCGGAGCATGTTCGTAAGACAAACGCGATTGGCCGAAGTCACACAATCGTGGTTCGAGGTCCGAATCCAACAACACATTCGCCGGCTTCAGATCACAGTGCAGAATGCCACTTCCGTGAGCGTGAACCAGCGCCTGCAAAATCCCCTTCGCAATCCGCACCGCATCGCGCACCGATAGCGGACCTTTCGCCAACAGCCCCGTCAGCGAGCCGCGTTCGAGATACTCCATCACGTAATACGGCGGATCGCTGTCCCAACCGACATCGAGCAACCCGACAATATTCCGCGACGTATACAACACCGCCAGCTTCTCGACCTCACGGCTCAGCAACGACCAGTCCAAACCGCCGCGATGCAGATACACCTTCACGGCCACTAACTTGCCGGTGTTTTTCTCGCGAGCCAACCAGACGGAGCCATAAGCCCCTTCGCCGAGGCACCGCAGCACTGTCAAACCAGGAACGCTGATCGACGGCAGCCGCCGCCGACTCAATGACAACGACTTCGCCAATTGCGAATCATCTTGTCGTTCCGTCTGGTCAGTTTGCGTTTGTCGCAGTTCCGTCGAACTGAGCGGTTCGGTTGCCATGCCAATTGTTCTGCCTGCTAAGAATCGTGACAACTATTTCTGCTTCTATGTCACAGCGTGTTGAAAATCATTGTGGCTCGATGCTCCGCGTCGAGAATCATTTGTGGAACACGTTTTCAACGTGCTCGGAAACTGATTGATTGGGCACGTTGGAAACGTACCCCACGAAATTGGTTCACGACGCGGAGCGTCGTGCCACAATTCTTCAACAGGCTGATCACTCGCCAGAGTCTAACTCGAAGCATCGCCGAGTTCAGGGCGACCGTTGCACAATCTTTATTTGCGGATGAGACTGCCGTTCCACTTCTCACCGGAGACTGCGACTGATGAGCGACGCTGCCATGCTGCAAACACAACTGGACCGTTTTCGCGATGACTTCGACAAGCTGCGTCGCGAGATCGGCAAAGTGATTGTCGGGC
>JAYUFI010000307.1:0-16115 GCA_043738805.1 Planctomycetaceae bacterium
CCAACGGCGGCAACGACGACGACCACTTCGAATACAACATCAACGCACCGATCAGTATCAACGGTGGACTCGGCTTCGACACCGTCGTTATCATCGGTACGGAAAAAAATGACTCCTTCATCATCACCGATCAGGGAATTTTCGGAGCCGGTCTGAATATCCATCTGGATGGCGCGGAAGAGGCGATCGAGGTCGATGGGCTGGAAGGGGACGACCAGTTCTACGTCTTGAGCACGAACAGCAAGGTTGTCACCACGATCATTGGTGGTCTCGGCAGCGACACGTTCAACATCGTGGGGGATGTGACGGGTAAGGTGATCAGCCAGGATCTGTCCGGCCGCAGTGGAGTGGTCAATCACGGAACGACGAGTGATCCGAACACCCCGTATGACAAACTGCAGGTCGAGGGGATCGCCGTGGCGATCGCCGACGGCAACACTCAGGGGAAGGTCGTCATCAACGAGAGCAACGGGTTCACCGAAGTGGTCGAAGACTCCGGCGCGTCGGACTCGTACCAGATTTCGCTCCTCACTCCAGCGGCTGGCTTGGCGACCGACACGGTTGGCTACCTGACGGTGTCGGCGGGACTGGCGTCGTCCTACGACGGTCGGCTGAGCAAGCGGAACACCGGAGACGGCGGGCCACACGACGCCGACTCGATGCTAGTCTCGATTGACGGTGGCATCACTTGGCTGCGAGCAGCGGTGCTCAAGTTTGTTCCGTCCAACTGGTCCACGCCACGCACGGTCTTGGTCAAGGCGGCTCACGACGATGTGCAAGAAGGCGAACGCAAGGTCATGATCAGCCACAGCCTGATGGTGGTTGGAACCAGCGCGGCCGACAAGAAAGCGTTCAACGGCATCGCCATTCCTAACGTGGAAGCACGGGTGCTCGATGACGATCTCGGCACGCTCCTCGTTCGCGAATCGGACAATTCAACTCGCGTGCTGGAAGGGGACAGTACCAGCGAGATCACTGATACCTACGAGGTCAAGCTGTCGGTCGATCCGACGCAGCCGGTCACGGTCAATCTCGGCTTCTCCGATCAGAATCAGTTGCAAGTCTTCGATCCGTCGAGTGCGACTCCGGACGTGCCGATTACCAGTCTGACCTTTGCACCCGGCGCTCAGACGTGGCACACGTTGAAGGTCAAGGCGGTCAATGATGCCGTGCGGGAAAACACGAATACCGTTGCCATTCAACACCGCTTTGTGACCAGCGACCCGGTCTATTCGTCGGCACCGGTGGTTGATCTCAACGTGCGCGTGTACGACAACGATTCAGCCGGTGTGCTCGTCACGGAATCGAATGGATCGACTCGCGTTGTCAGCGGCGGTGCGGGGGACGATTACACCTTGCGTCTCGTGAGCGACCCGCAAACGACGGTCTTTGTGAACCTCTACGGCGATGGAAACACGGTCTTCACCGGCGCTCAAACCGTTGGCACGGCGGACAACCGGCTGGAATTACTCAACCTCGGAAATTCGACGACGACGACGGTCAATCTTGCGACGAATGGCTCCGCAGCGGACACAATCACGCGCACCGACACAAGCTGGACCACCGACGGATTCGGAGCGGGAACACTCTTCACGCTCAACGGCGGAACGACTCTGTACAAGGTCAACAAGATCGCAGACACGCTGGTCAATGGCGTCGTGACCAGCAGCACGATCACGCTGACGACCGATGGTGTCGTGACTGCCGCGAGTTCCACATCAGTGACTCTGCAGCGCAAGACATACGCCGTGAAGTTCGATTCCACCAACTGGAACAAAGAGGCTCGCGTCTTGGTGGCGGCTGACACGAACTTCGTGCCTGACCCGGATCAACAGTTTGTTCGCAATGAGCCAGTGCGAGCGCATCTCGCCAGCAAGATCGCCGGGCCGCTGCTCATCGAAGGAGGCATTGCTCAGGGCAAAGATCGCTCCGTGACTCCGGCGGTGGTGTTGCCGACCGAACGAACCAGCCAACCGATCGACGTCAACATCCCCACCGACGAGGCGAAGCAAGCCGATCGGTTGAATGTCTTCAACGATTCCAGCACATCCGACGACATCGGTTGGATGGAAGCGCCGCCGATTGATCCATTGCTCGGCAGCATCATCCAGTTAAATGCACCGATCAATATCACCGGCTTGGGAATGAACCCGAACGCGAGCACAAGGCGCAGCAAGAATCTCGTGGTCGATGTCAGCGAGAACCAGGACGGTACCGGGTTGGTGACAGTCCCCGGCGGCATCACCTTCGATGACATCGAAATCACCGAAGTCATGCTCGGCCAGGGGAACGACACGTTCAATATCTCGGCCATCAGTCACGGCACGCCCGGCGCAGAAGCGAACGTCGTGACGGTTGTGCATGGCGGCGGCAACACAATGCTGCCAAGCGGCGTCATGGGTGGCGACACCATCAACATCACCACGACCGGCAGCGGGCCGTCCGCTCCGCTGGTGATTTACGGCGACACCTCACAAGACGGCCGACGTTACGACGCGCGGCCCGATCTCAACATCGCCAACGGCAATGCGGTGAACTTCGCTAACTCCGGCAACGATGTGATCGATGCCAGCGCGAGCAACCAGCCGGTTGTCATCTACGGTGGCTCTGGAAATGACACGATCCGTGGCAGCCAGGCCGCCGACCAATTGGCAGGTGGTTCGGGAAATGACCGCATCGAAGGGGGCAACGGCGATGACCACATCTACGGCGACTCCGGATTCAATCTGGCCTTCGATGTCCACAAAGATAAGTTGGATCTCAGCGACTCTGCCATTGTTGATCGCCTGCTGACGGTTCCAGTGGTCGATGCCGCCACCGCGCTGACACGCGACCGACTCGATGTCGGGCGCGACACAATCTACGGCGACGGCGGCAGCGACATCGTCTTCGGCGATCACGGACGCATTGACCAGACCGCGGGAACCAGTCGCATCCTGACGACGGGAAATGTCATCGCCATTCAGACCATGCGTCCGACCGATGGGCTGAACGACACAATCTTCCTCGGCGAAGGAAACAACACGGTCTTCGGCGGTAACGGAGCCGACACCATCACGGGTGGCACAGACAACGACGTGATCGTCGGCGACAATGGGCTGGCAACGTTCAACGACGTGAGTCTGGTACCAGTCCTGATTGCGACGACCGATCCAGACATCGGAGCTTCGGACCTCCTCTTCGGAGCCGATGGCAATAACATCGTGCTTGGTGGTTTCGGCAGCGACAGCATCACGACGGGGATTGGCTCGGACATCATTGTCGGCGACAACGGCGAGCTGAGCTACACGCCGAACACGTCTCTGTTCCGGCAATTGAAGACGACCGATCCGACTTTGGGAGGTGAAGACACGATCGCAGCCGGAAGCGGTAACAACCTGATCCTCGGCGGCAAAGGCTCGGACAACGTGACCGCGCTGGGCGGTGCCGATTTGGTGATCGGCGACAACGGCCAGATCGACTGGACGGCGGCTGGGGTCTATTTGCAAATCCAGACGGCGGGACATGCTCAAGGAGCGGCCGACACGATCGACGTTGGCAACGGCGACAACACGGTCTTGGCAGGCGAAGGGGCAGACAGCGTCACGTCAGGCACCGGCGCGGATTGGACCATCGGCGACAACGGCTCGATCCTGTACTCCGGGGCGGCGGTCGGCAACGTGGTCATCAAGTTGGAGAGTACGGACACCGTCGATCAACCGACGTGGAACGACACGATCGCAGGTGGCAGCGGAGCGAACCGAATCATCGGCGGCATGGGTGATGATCGAATCACGACGTCGGGCAACTTCGCCGACATCGTGATGGGGGACAACGGCGAGTTCAATTGGAACGCTAGCGGAATGATGACCTCATTCCAGACGACGCAACCGGGCAAAGGAGGAAACGATTTCATCGACGCGGCCGACGGCAACAACATCGTGCTCGGCGGGTTCGCCAACGACACCCTCATCACGGGGGCCGGCGAGGACACCGTTCTGGGAGACAACGGGCAGGCGCTGTTCAACGGCTCAATGGCGTTCGGCGGATTGGCCAAGTTGGAGAGCACGAATCCGCTGGCTGGTGGCGACGACTCGATTTCGTCGGGCAACGGTGAAGACCTCGTGTTCGGCGGAACGGGCGCTGACGAAGTTCACGGAGGCGGCGATCACGACGTCATCCTCGGCGATCATGGTCGCTTCGATGTCTCGCTGTCGGCCAATCAGAACTTCGTCTCGATCTTCACGAGCACGACCGATGGCGCGGGGAACGACACCCTCTTCGGTGACGCCGGAGATGACTTCATCCTCGGACAACAGGGGAACGATTCGATTTACGGTGGAGCGGGTCAGGACGATTTGACCGGCGGCCACAACGTGCTGAACGGAGCCGATGGCAACGATCACATCTACGGTGGCGACAAGCCGACGACTCCCGCCAGCGACATCGCGCAGGAATCGTTCGTGACGGCTGGCGACGGAGCCGACGTCATTCTGGGAGACAACGGACGAATCACTCGCACGGTGCTCTCCACGGCGACTCCCACCACTTGGAAGACGTATGTCGGACCCTACGCGGATGCCATTCGAGAAGTGCAACGCTTCGACGACGCAGATTACGTTTCCGGCAACGACTTCATTTACGGCGACGCGGGACAAGACAGTATTCATGGGCAGCGCGGTGACGATTCGATCGGCGGTGGGACCGGCGATGACGAACTGGTGGGTGAGCTGGGTAACGATCTCATCGTCGGTGGCGACGGCAACGACTACTTGATTGCCGACGTCGGCTACATCCGCCGAGCGTTCAATGCGGACGGCACAGCGCGGATCAATCAAGACGGAATTCATCAGCATCGCGACGTGTATCTCGAAGAGGTCGGCACGCTCGTCGGCTCGATCGACTTGGACACGACGCCGCTGCGTGTCACCGATCCGAATCTCGCGAAGACGATCTTGCGAGCGGACATCACGGTCCTAACCGGTGCCTTCGACGCCGACGGCAAGAAGCACTTGCAGTCCGACAACGGAGCGTGGAACACCAGCTTGTTGGCGATCAATCTGGTCGCCGCCAACAACGACTCGCTGGCCGGCGGCAACGGCGACGACGTGTTGTTCGGCCAACGGGGCAACGATTCGCTCAACGGCGACGCCGACAACGATGCGATCTTCGGAGACGGCGCGACGAACCTCACTTCCGTGCTGACCGATCTGCCACATGTCTTCAACGGACTGCGTCTGATTTCCACGGCAGCCGGCGTCAACAATCCAATCGTCTTGGATACCTTCGGGACGCCGTTCATGGTCCCGTTGACGCTGACTCCCGAAGTCATGGACCTCAATGCTGCGTTCGGCACCAGCTTGACTTCGACATTCGTCCTGCCGGACGTCACCAACGAAGTGCTGAACCAAGTGGGAGCTCACGCACCGCTGCGGGCCGACGGGACTTCCGTGAAGCCGCTGGTGGCAGTGATTCCCGATGTCGTTCAGCATGTCGGCATTTTGCCGGGGAACGACACGATCGACGGCGGCGCGGGGAATGACCTGCTGGTGGGGGATCAGGCGATGGTGTATTCGCCGCTGGTGACCGGATTCACCGAGATCGACACGGCGGCAACGGATGCTCAAAACGCGCTGGACCTCGTACGCCACAGTTTGCGGAGCTTGAGCGCTGACTTCGACCACGTTGAGCACGATGTGCAAAACGTCGTTCACAGCCACGACATTCACATTGGCGAGGACTGCATCCGGGGCGGCGACGGCAGCGACACCATCTTCGGTGACGACGGATTGATTCTCACGCCGTATGTCATGGGAATGCCGGTACCGCAAAATCAATTCATCGCGGCGGCGGTTGCGGCTCACAGCTATCTGCTCGATTTGCAACAGGCCGCGCTCGATCTGGAGTCGGTCGTGTTCGAGGCTCACTACCAAGTCTTGCAGAGTTTGATTTCTCGGAACGGGACGCTTCCCAGTCTTGTCGCCAGCGGAGCGGATCACAATCACCACGATCTCTTTATCGGCAACGACACCATTGCCGCCGGAGCCGGCGACGATCTCGTCTTCGGAGATTGGGGACTGCTGGGGACACCGATCGTCACGAAGTTCCGGCTCGATCAAGTTCAACTCGGATCGACCATCGACACGAATACCTGGGACGCCGCCCGTTCTCTGTTGGCGAACCAACAGACAGCGCGGCAAGGTTCACTCACCACGCACATCCAACGGGACCAGAATCGTCTGTCGCGAATGATCCTCACCACGACCCTCAATTCGTTGATCGCCGATTTTGATTTTGACCTGACGATGGGGAATGACCTGATCAACGGCAACGACGGGAACGATGTTCTCTTCGGCGATTTCGGGATCGTGGTGATACCGCTCGTGCTCCAGTCACCACCGTTGCCCGGTGCCACAGACGCGACGCTCGATCAGACGATTCAACTGCTGTTGAACGATGTCGGAGGAAACTCGGCCGTCGGCGTCAAACGGAATGCGTCGTACACGAGCCGCCGTCACGCGAACACATTCACGGATTTGCGGGCGCGTTACAGCCATCCGTTCTTCGGTGACCGCGTGGCCGCCACGCAACTGGCGACGATCGTCGTCGGCAACGATTCGATCTTCGGTGATGCTGGCAACGATTTCGTTCTGGGAGACAGTGCTTCGCTGTTCGTCACTTATTCAACGCTGAACCCCACTCGGCGAATTGTCAGCACGAATCCGGCGTTCGAGTTGAATTTCCTGAACCGCGAGAACTTTGAATTGCTCGGGCATTACCGGCGTGACGGCGGTGCGTCGCGCATCAGCAACGACTCGATCCGCGGCGGCGACGGCAACGACTCGCTCTACGGACAACACCGCGACGATTCCGTCTATGGCGAAGCGGGGAACGATCTGGCCTATGGCGGTGACGGCAATGTGAATGTCGTTGATGGCGGCACTGGCGTGAACGATGCTCGCCCGCGCGGTGATGATCGTCCCATCGGGACTCCGCTGCAGAATCTGCAAAACATGGTGTTTGCGAATCTCCAGACGGTCGAGAAGGCCGAGCTGGTGAACCTCTCGAAGAACGCGACTCCACCGGCAGGCTCAGTGTTGTTCCTGCCTCGGACGGCGGCGTCCGGTTTCAACTTAGTGGCGAACATTGCCTCCACGGACGGATTCGGTGGCGTCCGCAGCCAAGCTCGTTCGTTCACACTGAGCACGAACTCGCCGTCCGCCAACGTCGTTAGCTACTTCGTGGATTGGGGAGACGCATCGGCCAAGGAACTGATTAGCGGCGTGAACGGGACCGTTGTGACTCACTCGTACAAGGATGCCGGAACATTTGCGGTCAACGTGATCGCCATTGATGCCAACACCGCGACCAACGCCTCTGTGCGACGAACCTCGACGATCGGCATCACGGAAATTCAGGGGAGCACGCTCGCCGTCGGAGGCACTTCCGGGAACGACACCATTTTGATTGCTCCCGGCTGGATCGCTGGCAACGGAGTGAAAGTCACGCTCAACAACGTCGTCGTCAGCACCGTGACAACTACGTCGCTTCGCCACGTTGCGATCTACGCGGGTGCGGGGACTGACGCAGTCAGCGTCGATGGCTCCGCTGGCAACGACCGGATTGTTCTCGGCAGTGCGACTCTGGCAATCAACGACGTCACGATCGACTCCACCGGCGTCGAGTCCACGAGTTTGAACGGCAGCACCGGCAACGACACGCTGATCGCCGCCAACGGAATCAACGCTTGGCAATTGACTGGCGTCAAAACGGGGACGCTCAATGGCTTGCGGTTCACTGAGTTCGAGAACCTGACGGGCGGCAGCTCAACGGACGTATTCAGCTTCAGTGTCGGGGCCGGTTCGTTCGGCGAACTGGATGGCGGAGCCGGTGCTCGCGATCGACTGGACTATTCCGCATTGGCGACTCCGATCGGCGTCAATCTCCTCAACAGCACGGCGACGGGAACGGCCAAAGTCAACAATTTCGAGGACGTGACCGGCGGAGCCGGGAACGACACGATCGTCGGCAACGGGGCCGACAACATCCTGATCGGCGGCCGAGGCAATGACATCCTCGATGGTGGCGCGGGCAACGATTCGCTGGCCGGTGGCGACGGCCGCGACTTCCTCATCGGTGGCGTTGGCCAAGACACGCTTCAGGGTGATGCCGGTGACGACATTCTGATCGGCGGCACCTGCTCGCACAGCGGCGATGTGACCGCATTGAACGCGATCATGTCCGAATGGACTAAAACCAACTCGTATGCCACGCGAGTGAACAATCTCACGACCGGAGTCGGCACGAATCGCAGCATCAAGCTGAATAACTCAACCGTGAAGGACGATGCCGGCACCGCCGACACGATCACCGGCAGCGCGGACAGCGACTGGTTCTTCAAGTCCCCGAATGACGTTCTGGATGCCCTTCTCGGCGATGGCCAAGTGGTGACCCTGATTTAGAAGTTCAAGGAGCAGCGGACAAAGAAACCATTCAGCAGAACGTTGTTCGATGAAGGCGAATAAGCTCCCTCATGGGCGTTGTCTGGAAACATCGAACGATTTCCCAGGTTGAACCAGTTGTTAAGCTCATAGCCTGCCGCGAACTGGAATCCGTCGCGCTGCCACGATCCTCCCAAGGCTGTCTCCAAAACGGGAACCGCTTGGAAATAGTGGTCATTCACATTCACGATCGTATCGGCACCGGCATGATTCGTTTCTCGCAACTGTGATTGGAAATTGCCGTACAACACCGAGCCGGCACCTCGTCCAAAAACACTCCAGCCATTGCCGAGGTGCCAATACCCCTCCATGCCCAGCCGAAAACCAAAGCCGGTCATGTTGAGGTTATTGTTCACGACGGCGTTGTCAAAATCGCGTCCGTCGTAACGGACATTGAAACCTTGGCCGATGTTCGCCCACCGCAATCCCCCGAAAGGCCGAATGGCAACCGACTCATTGAACAGGTATCCGTAGCCCGCTTCGAGGTCAAAGACGTTGTAGTTGAAGAGACCTGACGCGGCCGCTGTTGATGCCTCTTGATTGACGTTGGGATGACTTCGTGTGGCCCACAAATTCCCACCAGGAGGTTCTGTGGCGGAAGCCGACGCCGTGTTTTGGTAGTAGGTAAAGTTCCCCGTCAAATCCCAGCCCGACGCATACAGATATCCGATGCCAGCTCTCACGCCAGATGCTTGGCCAAATTTCAAATTCTGCACACTCCCATTGCCCACGGCCTGTGCGGTTCCATCCGTTGGGATCGCGAAATCCAATCCCTGACGGTTCACTTGCCAATTCAGATAATCCACTTTGGCGACCCATTTTCCAATCGCGACGTCGGCTAATGGTTCTGTTTCCCGCTCAAACAGCCGCACACGGTCTTCGTTCGGCTTGATGTTCTGAGCCTCCTCCTCCGCCGGCTCCGAGGAGTCCTGCGATTCCCAAAAGTCTGCTCGAACGGGCACAACAAAGACCAATCCGGCCAACGCCGTAACCGCGAATAAATACCATCGCAGGAGATTCATGTTCTGATTCATCCGTGGAAGTGAAAACTGACAGTTGATGACATTGCCGAGCGTTGAATCCCACGGATTCCGTGGCATCGTGAGGCCGTTCAAAATGACAACCACTCTTAATTTCGTACAACGACGACGACCAGAATAATTCCAGTCTTCTGCAAAGACATTGATTCCAGAACTCCCGCCATAAATGGAAGCTAATTCTGTCACGACACCGACAACCGTCACGGCACTGACAATTGATACGACGCAGCATCGCTGACTTTCCGTGACCACCGATTTCGGGATTCGGCCAATGTCCTTCAGTGCCATTCGTTCCTAGTATCTTCGCGTGGCCGATGATGTCGCTGTCAGCGACGCGTCACTACGCTGTGAAGTATCCGCTGCTGGGTGCGACTGGAACGGGTTACGGCTGGTGGATCGTCCGTTCCTGGGTGCCCTCAGACCGTGTGTCAGCGTGATCGCCTGCCGTTCATTTTAAGCCCGAACCGTCGCTGGAGCCGCCTGCGCGCGAGCTCGTATTGACTAGGACGGGACACGAATGATCAATCACCAGTCTCCGTTTTCCGTGGTGCTGGGAGTTGATGTTTCCAAGGCCAAGCTGGACTGCGCCTTTGCGAATGGCCCAGAAACATTTTCGCTCGACAATACGCCGCAGACGATCGTCGCCGAACTCGTGGGGCGGATCAAAAATCCCCAGGCGACGATCGTCGTGCTGGGGGCGACTGGTGGCTATGAAGAATTGTTGGTCACGCTGTTGCATCAGCACGACATCGCGGTGGTCGTGGTCAATCCGCGCCGTGGTCGCGACTTTGCGAAAGGGATCGGCAAGGATGCCAAGACCGACCCGATCGATGCGAACGTGATTGCCTTCTACGGACAAGTCGTCCAGCCAGACGCTCAGGTGGCCCAAACTGTTGATGAGCAGAAGCTCCAGGCACTCGTCGAACGGCGGCGGCAGTTGCTGGATTTGATCAACCAGGAAAACTGTCGCCAGCAGCAAACGACCGATCGAGAGATCCAGGAATACATCAAACAATCGCTGGAAACGCTGAAAAAGCAGGTGAAAACGATCGACGAGCGTTTGGCCAAGTGCGTCCAAGCCGACACGGCCAATGCTCGCAAAGTCGAGATCCTGGTGTCCGTCAAAGGGGTCGGGCCGGTGGCCGTGAGCACGATTCTGGCCCAGTTGCCGGAACTGGGGAAACTCAATCGCGGCGAGATCGCCAAGCTCGTCGGCGTGGCTCCCATGAACAACGATTCTGGAAAAACTTCCGGCCAGCGTCGGACGTCTGGCGGACGATCGTATGTGCGGCGAGTGCTCTATATGGCCGCGCTCGTGGCCACACGATTCAACACCACAATCAAGACCTTTTACCAACGCCTGTTGAAGCAAGGTAAACTCAAGAAAGTGGCCCTCACCGCGGCCATGCGCAAGCTGCTCACGATCCTCAACACGCTCATCAAGACCAATCAACTGTGGGCCGAACCTTGTCGAAGCGAACCCAGCACCGCCAGCACCGAAGTTCCAGACGTTCGTGACTCGATCCGCCGCAAATTCGCCGCTGCCACAACGCGTCGAACCGTGTCTCTCAATGACGACCGCAACCACTGCCTCAAAGCGTTCGCCACCCCCCTTGGACATCGGAGTCATCCCCTCCCCAAATCCAGGCCGTTTGGCGATTGGCCCCACAACACCAGCAACCCTTCCCAACCTCATCAGAAGGAATCCAAAAATGCTTTTGGAATCAGCTCTTGATCAAAGTTAAGACCGTCGCTGACACCTTTTTAACGACTCAAGGATGGCCGCTCAACGTATAGAGTTCGTGCCGATCCTGGGCTTCATCCACGCTTTGACCTACGTGTACTCGGCGGCGACGGCCGGCCGCTCACGCGAGGCGGGAGGCCCGGTCTACGTCCGCTGGATTACCTGGGTCTGGCAAGGCGAGGTGACTCGCGTGATCGCGGAACTGGCCACGCGAGCCGTGGAACTCGGCCCGCGGTCTCCCGATGCCGCCGACACCGACCCTCGTCAAACCGTGGCCGATACGCTGACGTATCTGACCAACCAGCAATCCCGCATGAACTATCCGACCTACCGCCGCTTGGGCCTGCCGATCACCTCCAGCCACATCGAGTCCACCGTCAAACAAATCAGCCGACGTGTCAAAGGCAGCGAAAAATTCTGGACCGAACCGGGCAGCGAAGCTCTGCTGCAACTCCGAGCCGACCAACTCTGCGACACTGCTCCACTCGATCGCTTCTGGATCCGCCGTACTCGCCAAGCCACCGGCACCAGAAACTACAAACGCTTCATGCAAATCTCCGCTTAAACAAATTCACAAAGTGCGTCGTGCATCAAGGTCGATAAAAGGACAAACCTACCGTGCAAAGTACCTGGGACAAAAAACAGCCCGGCTGCTCGTAAGCGGCCGGGCTGGTACAAAATCAGTTGGCGAAAATCTCGGTGACAAACTACCCAAACAACGCCGTGACGGCGTCCGCTTTGACGAGGTCTCGCGGTTGGTTGAGGTGATTGTAAACGATCGTGCGCGGATTGATCCCGACCGCGTGATAAATCGTGGCAAGCAACTCGCCCGGATGAACCGGGTTATCGACCGGTGATGAGGCGGTCTTGTCCGACTTGCCGTGGACGTAACCGCGCTTGATGCCGGCTCCGGCCATCAGCGCCGTGTAGCAATACGGCCAGTGATCGCGACCGTCGGCGGTGTTGCTGTTGCCGGAAGTGCTGACTCCTCGCTTCGGACTGCGACCGAATTCGCCGACGGCAATCACGAGCGTCTCTTTGAGCAGTCCGCGTTGATCGAGGTCTTCCACGAGACTCGCCAAACCGGAGTCGAGCATCGGGCCGGATTGCTTCTTCATTCGATCGGGCAAGCCAGTATGCACGTCCCACGAGTGATTGTCGGAGTTCGCGACCTTTGGCCAGTTGACTTCGACCACTCGCGTGCCGGCTTCGATCAAGCGTCGAGCCAGCAAGCAGCTTTGACCGAATGTGTTCATGCCGTACTTGTCGCGCAACTCTTTCGGCTCTGCCGAAAGATTGAACGCCTCACGAGCTTTGCCAGAAATCACGAGGCTCAGTGCCTTGCCGTAGTATTCGCCAAGTGCGTACTTACCGGTTGATCGTTCGAGATCCTTCATTCCTTCGAGCACCTGGTCGCGCAGCTTGGCTCGGCGTTCCATGCGATCGACGGCGACTCCCGCTCGCAGTTGCAGGTCATCGACGGCAATCCTTTCCATCTTGGTCAGATCCATGTCGTCGCCGGGCGGGTAGAGGTAATACGGGTCGAACGCTCGACCGAGGAACCCCGCCGTGCCCGCTTTGCCAATGACGTTCGACTCCTGCAACGGTCGAGGCATCATCACGAACGGCAACATTGGGACGTCGCTCGGTTTCAAGCGAACGATGTTGCTGCCGAAGTTCGGAAAATCCTTTGGGCTGGGAGGCTCAAGCTGGCCCGACGGGCTGACCTTGTCGGCTGTGTAGCCGGTCAGCATTTGGTAGATCGCCGCCGTGTGATTGAAGAGCCCGACCGGCGTATAGCTCATCGAGTGGATCATCGTCGTGCGGTCAGTGACCTTCGCGAGGTTCGGCAGAATTTCCGTGAATTGCAGGCCGGGCGTTTTCGTGTCGATGTTGCCGAAGACCGACTTCACATTCTCTGGCACATCCGTTTTCGGATCCCAAAGTTCCAGATGGCTTGGACCACCTTGGAGATAAACCATGATCACGCTTTTGGCTTTGCCGAATCCCGGACCACCGTATCGGCCTTCTTCTGCGGTTGCCTTTTGCAACTGCATCATGCCTGGCAGGCTGAGCCCGGCCATCGCAGAGCCGCCAACCTTCAACAGGTCGCGGCGAGAAAAATAACCATCACAGGTGTCTTTGCCGTACTGACCAAGGATTCGCAGCATCGAAGAGTTCTCCGGTGAGAAGTTCCAGCGGGTGAGCAACTGGCTCACTCAACAATCGGCGGGAAGAAACGAAGAGCAGTGACCGAGTGGCTGGTGGCGTTCGGTTACGACCGACTCATTTATCGGCCAGCCACCAATCGGTGCGGTAGCTTAAGGCTCGTTCCGATCAACGGTCAACGATGTGTTGTCAAAGTTTTTGGGCACAACCGAGCCAAGCAACAGGCGACTTCCGTCAACTATTATCGTTGCAAGTTGTCCAAGATTGCCTGCTCAAGGTCCGTATCGCGACCAAGCGAAATCCAGCCGGACGGGCTGGATTGTCCCACCACCACCGAGAGGTTTCGTTCCAGCGGCGATGACTTTCGGAACGTCGCCGCCCCCGATGTATTTTCTGCTGTGCCGTTGAGGTCTTCCAACTCTTTGTGGGCTTCGACACCCACAAGATATCCCCCTTCGACGGGAGTGAGATCAACCTTCACCTTGCGGCGGATTGACTGCAACGTGCTTTCCATGCGGTTTCTCAAACCGACGGAGTCGCCATGCCACGGCTCCAAGACATTCGAGCCGACTCGATATTCCGTCTCGATCATCCCATCCAAACGATTTTCGCGAGCGATGGGAAAATGGAAGTCATGCAGAACATCGACCGTCCGTTCCCAAGCGTTGTGCTGAGTGTTCGCCGGAACGAAAACCGGATTCGACACAATCATGGGACGCGATGCCGCGCAGCCAAAATTCATCAACGTTAAAACGCAGACGATGGCAGCCATCAAGCGCGGGGTGACAGACAACCGAACGGACATCGAACCGACTCTCGAATGTTTCAGAATCAACACACCGCCCCCCGACAGTGGGCGGGGAGTTTGGCAGTTGTCCAAAAACGGGTAAAGACGAATCGCGATCCGCTGCGCGAGTCTCACATGTGGAAACCGGTCTTACGTTGTTTGCAAAAACCGGAGTATGTTCCCGCCCCTTGCGAGGTCAGGCCATCGGAAGGAGTTGCCGCTGCTTCGGACGACCGCTTGCCGCAACGCCCTGTTCCGCACCAATTGCACTGCAACAATGAGTCTGTTTCGTGTTTGAGTCTCAACGGCAGAGCCAGGAGACCAGTGATGACGATCAGCATTCAACGACCATTGCCTCAAGAACTCGCCGACGTCCAAAAACAGATGTCGTCGAAGGCTCGTGAATACGGGCTGGATTTCTTTGAGACCATTTTTGAAGTCGTGGACTACGACGAGATGTCGATGCTCGCAGCGTTCGGAGGCTTCCCCGTGCGTTACCCGCACTGGCGGTTCGGAGCCGAGTACGACGAGCTGTCGAAGGGCTACGAATACGGTCTGCAAAAGATCTATGAAATGGTGATCAACACGAATCCGTGTTATGCCTATTTACTGAAATCTAACTCGATGATGGACCAGAAATTGGTCATCGCTCACGTTTACGGTCACTGCGATTTCTTCAAGAACAACGCTTGGTTCAAGCCGACGAATCGGCGAATGCTCGACGAGATGGCGAATCATGCGGCACGCGTGAATCGCTACATCGACCGCTTCGGACATGAAGAGGTTGAGTCGTTCATTGATGCGTGCCTCTCGCTCGAAGATTTGGTCGATCCGCATTCGCCACACATTCGTCGCCGCGATGAACACGCCGCGCCGGTCGGTAGTCCGATTCACAAAGAGGACAACGAGACGCCGGAAACTCCGGGCCGATTCGCGTCCAAAGATTACATGGACGACTTCATTAACCCGCGTGAGGCTTTGGAAAAAGCTCAACAAGAACAAGACGACAAACAAAAGAAAAAAGAACAGCAACGCAACTTCCCGCCGGAGCCGGAACGTGACGTCTTGCTGTTTCTGCTCGAACACGCGCTGCTTAAACCGTGGCAACACGACATCCTGCAAATCGTTCGCGATGAGGCGTACTACTTCGCTCCGCAAGGTCAGACCAAAATCATGAACGAAGGCTGGGCCAGTTATTGGCACTCCACCATCATGACCACGTTCGGTCTGACAGATGGCGAAGTCATCGATTACGCCGATCATCATTCCGGTACGATGGCGATGAGTGCGAACCGCTTGAACCCCTACAAAGTTGGCATCGAGCTATATCGAGACATCGAAGAACGTTGGGACAAAGGTCAGTTCGGCTCTGCGTGGGAAGAGTGCGACGATGTCGAAGACAAGAAACGCTGGGACAAACACCTCGGCTTAGGCCGCGAGAAAATCTTTGAAGTCCGCCGCGTCCACAACGACGTCACCTTCGTCGATGCGTTCCTCACTCCAGAGTTCTGCTACAAGCACAAACTTTTCAGCTTCGCGTTCAACGACTCCAACGACACTTACGAAATTGCGTCGCGGCAATTCCAAGAGATCAAGCAACAGCTTCTGACCAGCTTGGCGAATCACGGACGACCGTTCATCTACGTCACCGACGGCAATTACAAAAATCGTGGTGAATTGTATTTGCTCCATAGGTATCAGGGTGCAGAACTGAAGCACGACTATTGCCGCGACACGCTGTCGAACTTGCAACGCATTTGGGGCCGACCAGTTCATATTGAAACGGTGCTGGATGACCGACCGACGGTGATCTCGTTCGATGGGACGAATCACGACATCAAGCAGGCATAAGTGGACCTGCAAAAAATTGTGCAGGCGAGCGGGGCGGCGTCAGC